>LBCX01000280.1 GCA_001657575.1 Bacteroidales bacterium Barb4 | reverse complement strand
ATCATGCTTTCAGCACTTTATTTGGTATGTATTTATCTTAAAACCCAACGTGCCGCTTCGCTTTACGTTGGGCTGAAATCTCAAATCCCTGCGGGACTTTCTGCGTAACATCAGCTAAGTTGGGAGAAACACGACATTATTTCATTCCTATTACTTATAAGGGCGCAAAGATACCTTTTACCCCCGTGTCCTCTGTGCCTCTGTGGTAAGAAAATCCAATATCGCCGCTAATCTCGTTTTTTATGCAGACCTTTGCCACAAACTTTCATACACTATAATTATGGCAAGCTCAACCCTCAGCCGAAAGGCTGTTTTCCCCGTATTGCAAATGTCGTGCATGGGGTGCGCCGCCGCCGTGCAACGGACGTTGCGGCAACAGCCCGGCGTCGCCTCTGCGGAGGTAAACTTTGCAGGCAGGAATGTATCCGTAGATTATAACCCGTCCGTGACAAACCCCGCGAAGCTGCAAACAGCTGTCCGCTCGGCAGGCTACGACCTTATCATTGAGGCGGACGACGACACCGGCGAGGCAGGCGAAAAGCTCGAAGAGGAGGAGCGGCGGCAATACGTCCGGTTAAAGCGGCGGGCGATTGTTGCCGCCGTTCTCTCCGCTTTGTTGATGGTCACGGCGATGACGCCATCGCTGATGCACCAAGCGTGGGCAGGGTACGTGATGTGGCTGCTGTCCACGCCCGTCGTTTTCTTCTGTGGCAGCCGTTTCTTTACAGGCGCATACAAGCAGGCACGGCATAGGGCGATGAATATGGATACGCTGGTTGCCCTCAGCACGGGAACGGCGTATCTTTTCAGCGTATTCAGCCTCCTGCATACGCAATTCTGGACACGGCACGGGCTGCATTCCGATGTCTATTTTGAAGCCTCTGCCGTCATCATCGCCTTTATCCTCTTGGGCAAGCTGTTGGAGGAAAGGGCAAAGCGTCGAACCTCTTCCGTCATCAAAAAACTGATCGGGCTGCAACCCCAAACGGCAACGCTCATCACCTCCGGCGGACTCCCCCAAGAAGTGCCTATCAAGAATATCCGCCTTGACGACCTTATCCTCGTAAAGTCCGGCGAGCGAATTGCCACGGACGGACGCATCGCCGAAGGCAGTTCCTTTGTCGATGAAAGCATGATTACGGGCGAGCCTCTCCCCGTTGAGAAACATCCCGAAGATGCCGTCTTTGCGGGAACGGTCAATCAGCGCGGCAGCTTCAAGTTTCGGGCAACAAAGATCGGTAGTGAAACACTGCTTGCCCAAATCATACACCTCGTTTCCGAAGCGCAGAACAGCAAGGCACCCGTGCAGCGGCTGGTCGATAAGATAGCGGGGATATTCGTCCCCGTTGTTGCCGGCATCGCCCTGCTGTCGGCTCTGCTCTGGTTGCTCTGGGGCGGGGAGGCTGCCGTTGTTCATGCCGTGCTGGCTTTCGTTACCGTCTTGATTATCGCCTGCCCCTGTGCGTTGGGCTTGGCGACACCGACCGCCGTAACGGTTGGCATGGGCAGAGGGGCGGAAGCAGGCATATTGATAAAGGATACCGACAGTTTGGAGACGTTGCGAAAGGTGAATACCATCGTTCTGGACAAGACGGGGACAATTACAGAGGGCGTTCCGGCAGTGACCGGCATCCAATGGCTTGTTCCCGAAACCACCGCCCTCCGGGATACGCTGTTCAGCATTGAAAAAACCTCCGAACATCCGCTGGCGGAAGCCATCGCCTCTTTCCTCGGCGAAGCCCGCCTGCTGGATGTTGTCGCAGAAGCAAAGCCGGGCGCAGGCGTGGAAGCCCGCATCGGCGGCGAAACGTTTTACGTCGGCAACGCAAGCCTTTTCCCCTTTTGGACAGCCTGCAAGGAAAGCGAAAGCCAAACGACCGTACTGTTCGGCAGTGATACGCAAGTCTTCGCCGCCCTCACTCTCTCCGATGAAATAAAGGAATCTTCCCGTCAAGCCGTTGCCCAACTGCAAGCGGCAGGCATCGAAATCATCATGGCAACCGGCGACAACGAAGCAACCGCCGCCGAAATAGCCCGTCAGGCAGGCATCAGGCACTACATGGCGCGGGCATTGCCGGACGACAAGCTGCGGCTGATACGCGACCGGCAGCAAGCCGGCAAAACAGTCGCCATGGTCGGCGACGGCATAAACGACAGTGCCGCGCTGGCACAGGCAAACGTCGGCATAGCCATGGGGCGGGGCAGCGACATAGCCATAGAAGCCGCATCGGTCACCATCATCTCCGGCGACCTGCGGAAAATAAGCACCGCCCTCCGCCTGTCCAAAAACACGGTCGCCACCATCCGGCAAAACTTGTTCTTCGCCTTCATATATAATATAGCCGCCATACCCGTTGCCGCCGGCATACTGTACCCCGTGAACGGCTTCCTGCTCAACCCCATGATAGCCGGCTTGACAATGGCGTTAAGCAGCGTCAGCGTCGTAACCAATTCCCTCCTGCTGTCGAAACGGGGCAAAGTCAGGTAATCGCCATGCCGGATAAAACGCGCGGAATCGTACTCCATTCCATCCCTTACAGCGACAAATACTCCATTATCTATATGTACACGGAAGCCTTCGGACGCGCTTCCTACATCGTCGCCCGCAATCGGGGGAAAAAGAGCAGTGTCTCAAAATCGCTGTTTATCCCGCTCTCCGTCTTGGAAATGGAAGTGGAGCACCGCCCGAAGCGCGATTTGCACCGCATCCGCGAATGTAAAACCTGTTTCCCTTTCACGGACATCTCCCGCAATCCGGTAAAGAACATGCTGGCGCAATTCCTCTCCGAGCTAATCTACCGCGCCGTCAAGGAGACAGAGCCTGACCCCCGCCTGTTCGACTATCTCTACACCTCCGTCCACCTGCTGGAACATACCGAACAGGGCATCGCCAATTTCCACATCGCCTTCCTCTTGGGACTGTTGCGCCGTCTCGGCATATTCCCCCACCTCGAAACCTACCGCAAGGACTACCTTTTCGACATGCCGAACGGCATCTTTGTCGATACCCCCCCCGCACACCCCCATTACCTGAACGCCGACGAAAGCAGCATCCTCTCCTGCCTGCTGCGCATCAGCTACGAGAACATGAACCTCTACGCCTTTTCCCGCCGCGAAAGGGTAAGCCTCATCCACCGCATCCTCGACTACTACCGCCTCCACCTGCCCGAATTTCCAGAGATTAAGTCGGTAACTGTTCTGCAAACGCTGTTTGATGCGTAGCGGTATCCTGAAAGGATTTTACCCCTAACAGGGTTTTAAACCCTGTTAGGGGTTCTTTGTAAACCATCATTTGTATCTGTATCGCCCTTTCAGGGCTTTGTTTGAAACGTATTCATCTAAAACCCCACATTCCGCTCCGCTCCATGTGGGGCTGAAATCGGGCGTCCTTGCAGGACTCCATTGTCGATACCATTCCGCAAACCCCACATTCCATAAACCCCATATTCCGCTGCGCAAAATGATACCGCCTGTGTAGAGACGCAATGCATTGCGTCTCTACCGTGCCGATTTTGCGTCTCTACCGTGTTACGGAAAGGGCGACACGATGGCGTCCTGAAAGGACGCCCGATTTCAGCCCCACATGGAGCGTAGCGGAATGTGGGGTTAAGGAATGTGGGGTTTACAAAGCCCTGAAAGGGCGATACAGATACAAATGATGGTTTACGATGCAATACATATTATTCGGTCGTTCTTTCAGAACGTCCTTGCCGGTGCCGTCCTTATAACCCCACATTCCGCTCCGCT
>LBCX01000279.1 GCA_001657575.1 Bacteroidales bacterium Barb4 | reverse complement strand
TTCTTTTTGTAATTAACTGATGTTACGCAGATGCCCTGAAAGGGGCAAAAGATTTCAGCCCCACATGCAGCGAATGCGGAATGTGGGGTTACAGGAACGACGCCGTCAGGAGTATCCTGAAAGGATGACAGAATATTATATCGTTCTTTCAGCACTTTATTGATATACATTTGTCTTAACCCCACATTCCGCTTCGCTGCATGTGGGGCTGAAATCTCTTGCCCCTTCGGGGCATCTGCATAGCTACTTTTTCAACTGTACGGAAGTAAGGTTTAATCGCAATGAAGTGGTTATCTTCAGGTATAAGACAATCTTTGGCGAGAGTTTGGATGCACGAATCATGGAAAATCAACGGACGATCCTGTTACTTGCCTATTACAAAAAAGTACTTTTCCTTTGCCTTCACTTTCTGGAAAACTATACTATCGCTACACCCTTGTTTTTCCACTCCGTCTTTTCCGCTTGCTTGATGTACAAATCTATGCTGCATAAAGTACAGGTGCACACTAATCGTTTATAATGCTCATGCGAAGAATAGCATCTTTCTTTATTTCTCTCTTGTCCTTGTCGGCTGTTGATTTATCCGCTCAACAGCAGCAAGTCCCCAAGCTGGTCGTTTGCATCACGGTTGACCAGCTGCGGGGCGATTACATTGAATACTTTTCCCATACTTTCGGGGAACATGGCTTCAAGCGTCTGCTGAATGAGGGGAAGGTCTATCAGAACGTCCGCTTTGATTTCGCCAATATTGATCAGGCGACAGCCTTTGCCACTCTGTTTACCGGCACGAACCCCTCCTTCCATGGCATTTACGGCAGCAAGAAATATGATTTTGACAAAGGTCGCGAAGTGTCCGTATTGAACGACCCCGAATATTTGGGTAATTATACGCCGGAGAACTATTCCCCCAAAGCTCTGATAAGTTCTACCGTCGGCGACGAGTTGAAGATAGCCTCCAAAGGTCGCAGCGAGGTCTTCGCCGTTGCGCCCGATGCCGAAAGTGCCATTCTGTCAGCCGGTCGCACCGCCAACGCCGCCTTCTGGATGGACAACTACAACGGGAAATGGGCGACCACCACCTTCTACAAAGGCATCCCTTGGTATATCGACCGCTACAACAACGCTCCCGATGCCCTGACCGCCCGCCTGTCAAGCATGATATGGACACCTGCCCTGTCGCTCGAAAGCTACAACGCCTTCCCTTACGTACAGGATGGCGCACCTTTCCGCCATACCTTTGACGAGAAGAAATCCGACAACTACCTCAACCTCAAAACCTCCCCCTTCATCAACAAGGAAGTGACCCGCCTCGCCCTGCAATTCCTCGAATATGCGGCATTCGGCACGCGCTCCTGTCCCGATATGCTTGCCGTCACCTACTACGCTGGCAACTATCGCCCGCTGTTAAACAAGGAATACAACCGCGAAATACAAGACCTTTACCACCGGTTGGACAAGGATTTGGAAGAACTGCTGAACGCCATCGACAAAAAGGTCGGCATCGCCAACACTCTCATCGTCTTCACCGGTTCGGGATACTACCGGAGCGAAGAGGACTACCCCGAAAGTCTCCCGCCGGGCAATGGCGATTTCTACCCCAAACGTTGCATCGCCCTGCTGAACATGTACCTCATGGCAGCCTACGGGCAAGACCGCAACTGGGTAACGGGCTACTACAACAGCCAGATCTTCCTCAACCGCAAAGCCATTGAGGATGCCAAGCTCAACCTCGCCGAGATACAGACCAAAGCCGCCGAATTTGTCCAGGAATTTACCGGTGTGCAACACGTCACCACCAACCATGCCCTCCTCACGGGTCGCTATCCCAGCGAAGCCTCCCCTCTCTATCACGGCACTCATCACTTGGGGCGCGGCGACCTTATCATCGAACTCCAGCCCGGACGGCGGATAAACCTTGAGAACAGCGGCGGCAAAACCCAACTGACCCGCAACAATGCCGTACCCACCCCCCTTGTCTTCATGGGGAACGGCTTCAAAGCCCAGCGCATTCCGCGCGAAGTAAATGCTGTTGAAATAGCTCCCACGCTTACCCATATCCTGCGCATCCGCCCACCGAACGCTGCACGAAGCCTGCCGCTTCGAGAATTGAGAGGGGAGAATTAAGGTTTCCTGCCCTATAAAACATCAGCAGGAAAGATAACACCCAACTGCCGGCGTACTTCATCTATTATATCCATCGTGATAAGGGAATTGGCATGGCTGTTTATGTCTGATTCCCGCTTGCCGGACTGCACAAGATTGATAAATTCGGCTACCTCGTAATGGTATTCATCCTTGTCTGTCAGACGGGAGAGGTCTTCCGGTATGGCTGTCAGGCGGGGAGTGAGGGTTACGCGGCTGATGATGTTGATTCTGTCCAGGGTAATGTTCCCGTCCTCACCCTGTATTTCGGTCGGGAGAAAGGAATCGGCTATTTTGGAATAGAGGATGGTGGCGTTCATGTCGTCATATTGGAAATTGACGGCTCCCTGCCCGTCCGTTCCGGACGAAAGGATGATGCCGGAAGCCTTTATTGCCTTCGGTCTGCCGAAAAGCATTGCCATCGGATAGACAGTATAGATGCCGATGTCAGGCATGGCACCATTGGACAACTCCGGCTTGAAAGCGTTCAGCACGATGCCTTCCTTAAACTTGTCATAGCGCGAGGAGTATTGGCAATAGGAGGCAAAGTAGCGGCGAACCGTCCCAATCCGGTACAGATTATCGCGCAGGGCAAGGAAGTTCGGCGTAAGCGTGGGCTTCATGGCTTCCATGAGCGTGACGTTGTATTTCGCTGAGGCGGCAATCATCTCCTGTGCCTCCCGTGCGTTGGATGCCAGCGGCTTTTCGCAGAGAACGTGCTTTCCGTACCGCATGCAGAGGATGCTTTGCGAAGCATGGAGGAAGTTGGGGGAAGCGATATAAACGGCATCGACAAAGGGACTGCGTGCCATTTCTTCCAGCGAGGTAAACGTATGCGGTATGTTGTATTTAGCGGCAAAGGCATCCGCCCGCTCCTGCGTGCGCGAATAGACGGCGGCAAGCTCGAAGCGGCTGTCCTGCACGGCTCCCGCAATGACCTTGTCAGTGATTGTGTTGGTGCCTACAATGGCAAAACGAAGTTTACGGGTATGGTTTTCCATATTTTATGTATGTATGAGTCAACATGTATGCACACAAGAAAAACCTCCGACTGATTATGCCGAAGGTTTTTTGATGTTGCGGAGGCAAGACTCGAACTTACGACCTTTGGGTTATGAGCCCAACGAGCTACCACTGCTCCACTCCGCGATATAGTTGCAACCATTCCCGAATTGCGAGTGCAAAAGTAAGGCATTTTTCAACAAAACAAATTATATTCAATCTTTTTTCAGGGCAAACGCATAAAAAAAAGCCCTGCAAACATTAAATTTGCAAGGCTTGATTTAACATGGCATTGTTGGTTTGGCTTTTGGCGGAAGCGGGGGGATTCGAACCCCCGGTACAGTTACCCGCACGTCAGTTTAGCAAACTGGTGGTTTCAGCCACTCACCCACACTTCCTTCAATCCGTAAACTTTCTGAACGGTGCAAAGATAGACCTAATTTTTAATAAACAAATCTTTCACTCCCCTTTTTCCAGGGCAACACATGAAAAATAAGGGGTGACTATATCCAACTTTACAGTTGAAAAAAGTTATGCAAATGCCCCGAAGGGGCAAAAGTTATGCGGAATGTGGGGTTTACGGAATGATATTGACAATGGAGTCCTG
>LBCX01000042.1 GCA_001657575.1 Bacteroidales bacterium Barb4 | reverse complement strand
CCCACATGCAGCGCAGCGGAATGTGGGGTCAATGCGAGGCAAATGCCCTGAAAGGGCAAAAGATTTCAGCCCCACATGCAGCGCAGCGGAATGTGGGGTCAATGTGTGGGGAAATGTAGAGGGAATGTGGTATTGCGCAAATGCCCTGAAAGGGCAAGAGATTTCAGCCCCACATGCAGCGTAGCGGAATGTGGGGTCATAAGGACGATACCATTAAAGGAGTTCTGAAAGAACGATACAAAATGCAACCTGTAATATTCAGTCGTTCTTCACGTACTTATCCGTGTAATCAGCATAATCAGTGCCCTAAAAACGTCTTAATTTTAATTAAACTTATCAATTAAACCCAAACCAACAACTGTTAATTCACCCCTTCCAATCCTTAACAACCCCCACATATCAGTTAATAATAAATAAAAATACACTCCCATTCAAAACCCCCTTTTTTGACAAAATGCTGCCTCACGCCCGAAAACCCTTTCAAAATGTCCCTCTTTCACCCTCAATCCCCTGTCAAAATGATACCTCCAGGCACAGCCTCGCTTACATTTAGGTCATTCCTATGCCTTGCCTCCGTACTGCCTCCGTATTGCCTCCGTATTGCCTCCGTCCAAAGAATGTTTTACCTTCGCATGGACATTGAAATAGGCCTGTATTCCAACTATTCTCCTGATATTTAATAAATTAAACCATTCTGTCTAATATATGTTAATCGTCATAAAAACCGCGTAATCTGCGTAATTTATGCCAAAACAAACTACATGTACAAATTCATAAAAAGATGGATGCTTCCCCTTGCCATGCTGACCGGAATCGCCGCTTACCCTCTCCTGAGCCCCCTTATATTCCTCACTCCTTTCCTCGTCTTCGCCATGCTCCTTCTCACCTTTTGCAAACTCTCCCCGCGTGACATACACATCCGACCCGCCCACCTCTGGCTCCTCCTCATCCAGCTCACAGGCTCCATAGCCGTTTACGCCGCTATCTGTCCCTTCAATCCCCTTGTCGCACAAGGCGCACTTGTCTGCATCCTTGTCCCCACCGCCACCGCCGCCGTAGTCATCACAGGCATGTTGGGCGGCAACGTAGCCTTCATCACCACCTACCAGCTCCTTAGCAACATCGCCGTCGCCCTTGCTGCCCCCGCCATCTTCTCCCTTGTAGGCACACACACTCAAATGCCCTTCCTCGAATCCTTCCTCTACATTTGCCGCCGCATAGTCCCCGTACTCATCCTCCCCCTCTTCCTCGCATGGCTCATACGCAGCCTTGCACCCGCCGTCCACCGCCGCCTGACTGCCCTGCAAGAAGTCTCTTTCTACATCTGGAGCTTCTCCCTCACCCTCGTAACGGCAAGCACCGTAAACTCTCTGGTAAACCAGAAAACCCACAACTACACCGTCGAATTCAGCCTTGCCGCCGTCTCTCTCCTCATCTGCATCGGACAATTCCTGCTTGGTCGCCGCATCGGTCGCCATTACGGCGACTCCGTCTCCGCCGGACAAGGTTTGGGACAAAAGAATACCATCCTCGCCATCTGGATGGCATACGCCTACCTCAACCCCATATCCTCCATTGCCCCCGCCGCCTACGTCCTCTGGCAAAACCTCATCAACTCCCTGCAACTCTGGCGAAAAGATAAAAGACAAGGGAAGTAATCGCGGCAGTTTCTTTCACCGATTTATTTAAGCCGTTATTTGGTTTATTTGCCTCTTTAACTACTTTTGCCGACTAATGTTTGCAGCTAACCGCAGATCGAATACATTAATTATAATTTAAATTTTAGCTTATGTGGTTACTTAATTCTTCTATCGGGAGAAAACTGATAATGAGCATATCAGGGGTCTTCCTCATTCTGTTCCTTGTGTTCCATCTGACGATGAACATAGCGGCAGTTTTTTCTGAAGAGGCGTACAACATGATTTGCGAGTTCTTAGGCTCCAATTGGTATGCTGTGGCGGGTACGGCAGTGCTGGCGGGTGGTTTTGCGATTCACTTCCTTTATGCGCTTCTGCTTACGTGGCAGAACAGGAAGGCTCGCGGCGACAACAGCTATGCCGTGACCGACCGACCGAAAGGAGTGGAATGGGCTTCGCAGAATATGCTGGTGCTGGGCTTGATCGTTGTCGGTTTCCTTTTGCTGCACTTTTCGCAGTTCTGGTATCACATGATGTTTGCCGAGCTGATCGGTCATCATGAAGTGGAAATGGGTGGCACGATGCTGGCAACGACAGACGGGGCGGCTTTTGTGCGCTACTATTTCAGCAATATCATTATCGTGGTGTTGTATCTGGCATGGTACGTTGCCCTGTGGTTCCACCTGACACACGGCTTCTGGAGTGCGCTTCAGACCATCGGCTGGAATAACACCCTCTGGTTCAACCGTTGGAAAGTCATCTCCAATATCTTCGCCACCGTTGTCTGCTTGGGCTTCGCCTTCGTAACCATTGCATTTTATGTGAAAAGTCTTTGTTGTGCTTAAATATAGAAAGGAAGTCAGGAGTTAGAAGTTGGAAGAATATCTGACTACAAATATCCCAACTGCAATCTCCCAACTTCTATCTACTAACTACTAAAAAATAAATGATATGATAAATTCAAAGATACCACAGGGAGCGTTAGCTGAGAAGTGGAAAAATTACAAGGATCATCAAAAATTAGTGAATCCGGCTAACAAACGCCGGCTGGACGTGATTGTAGTGGGAACCGGTCTGGCCGGTGCTTCTGCTGCCGCTTCATTGGCGGAACTCGGATTCAATGTGTTGAACTTCTGTATTCAGGATTCACCCCGCCGGGCACACTCCATTGCGGCGCAGGGAGGTATCAATGCCGCCAAGAACTATCAGAATGACGGTGACTCGGTCTATCGTCTTTTTTATGATACGATTAAAGGGGGCGACTATCGCGCCCGTGAAGCCAATGTCTATCGCTTGGCGGAAGTGTCCAACTCCATTATTGACCAGTGCGTGGCGCAGGGTGTTCCTTTTGCCCGTGAATACGGCGGTCTGCTGGACAACCGTTCATTCGGCGGGGCGCAGGTATCCCGCACGTTCTATGCTCGCGGGCAGACGGGGCAGCAGTTGTTGCTCGGTGCCTACTCGGCTTTGAGTCGCCAGATTGGACTGGGCAAGGTGAAGATGTTCACGCGCCATGAAATGCAGGACGTGGTGAAGGTGGACGGACGTGCACGCGGTATTATTGCCCGCAATCTTGTCACCGGCAAATTGGAACGTTTCTCTGCTCATGCCGTTGTTGTGGCTACGGGCGGCTACGTGAATACGTTCTTCCTTTCAACCAATGCGATGGCATCCAACGGCTCTGCCGCATGGCAGTGTTACAAGAAGGGGGCGTATTTTGCCAACCCGTGCTACGTGCAGATACACCCGACGTGTATCCCCGTTCACGGTGAATCCCAGTCTAAACTGACGTTGATGTCCGAATCTCTCCGTAACGACGGGCGTATCTGGGTGCCAAAGAAGTTGGAAGATGCCAAGTCCATCCGTGAAGGTCGTCTGAAACCGACTGATATAGCGGAAGAAGACCGCGACTACTATCTGGAACGCCGCTATCCGGCTTTCGGAAACCTTGTGCCGCGCGACGTCGCTTCCCGTGCTGCCAAAGAACGTTGCGATGCCGGTTACGGCGTGGGCAACACAGGGCTTGCCGTTTACCTTGACTTTGCCGAAGCCATCGGGCGTTTAGGCTTAAAGGTGGTGGAACAACGCTACGGCAATCTCTTTCAGATGTACGAAAAGATTGTGGACGACAATCCATATAAAACACCGATGATGATATTCCCCGCTCTGCACTATTCAATGGGCGGCTTGTGGGTGGACTACGAACTGATGACCTCCGTACCCGGACTCTTTGCCATCGGCGAAGCCAACTTCTCCGACCACGGTGCCAACCGCCTCGGTGCTTCTGCCCTGATGCAGGGATTGGCAGACGGTTACTTCGTATTGCCCTATACCATTCAGAACTATCTGGCTGACCAAATCCAAGTGCCGCGTTTCAGTACCGACCTGCCTGAGTTTGCCGAAGCGGAAAAGAGCATTACCGACCGCATTGCCAAGCTGATGAACATCAAGGGCAAACGTTCCGTTGACAGCCTCCATAAGGAATTGGGACATATTATGTGGAACAATGTCGGCATGGGACGCACGGCAGATAGCCTGAAAAAGGCGCTCACCATGCTTAAAGAGTTGAAGAAAGAGTTTTGGAGCAATGTCCGCATTCCGGGTGACTCCGCCGACTTGAACACGGAACTCGAAAAGGCTCTCCGCCTTGCGGACTTCCTTGAAATCGGCGAACTCATGGCGCACGACGGTCTCAACCGTGCCGAATCCTGCGGTGGTCACTTCCGCGAAGAACACCAGACACCGGAAGGCGAAGCTCTTCGCCACGATGACATTTTCTCCTACGTTTCCTGCTGGGAATACAAAGGCGACAACAACAATCCCGAATTGCTGAAAGAACCCCTCGATTACGAATTTGTAGTCCGTCAACAGCGAAATTATAAGAGCTGAGGAAGACCTGACTACAATCTCCTAACTTCAAAAAAACAAAGACAATGGATAAGAATATTGATATTACATTAAAGGTTTGGCGTCAGAGAGGCCCGAAGGATAAAGGTGGATTTGAAACCTATCAGCTTAAAGGAATCTCACAGGGAAGTTCTTTCCTTGAAATGCTTGACGTGCTCAATGAACAGCTGGTGAATGAAGGGAAAGAGCCGGTGGTGTTCGATCACGACTGCCGCGAAGGTATCTGCGGTATGTGTTCGCTGTATATCAACGGGCATCCTCACGGGCCTGACTCCGAAATTACCACTTGCCAGTTGCACATGCGCAAGTTTGACGACGGGGCAACGATTACGGTTGAACCGTGGCGTTCGGCAGGTTTTCCGGTGATCCGCGACTTGATGGTTGACCGTTATGCTTACGACAAAATCATACAGGCGGGCGGTTTCGTATCGGTAAATACAGGTGGGATACCCGATGCAAATGCAATACCTATACCGAAGCAGGATGCCGATTTTGCGATGGATGCCGCTTCTTGTATCGGTTGCGGGGCTTGTGCCGCTGCTTGTAAGAACGGGTCGGCTATGCTGTTCGTTTCTGCCAAGGTAAGCCAGCTGGCTCTGTTGCCGCAGGGAAAAGTGGAAGCTGCCCGCCGTGCGAAAGCCATGATTGCCAAGATGGATGAGCTGGGTTTTGGCAACTGTACCAATACACGTGCCTGCGAAGCCGAATGTCCGAAAGCTGTTTCCATCAGCAACATTGCCCGCTTGAACCGCGAGTATATTACTGCGAAATTGCAAGACTAACAACCTCCCTTTGCAATAATAAAAAAAAGAGAGGGTACCGCGCTGGCGGTATCCTCTTTTTCTTCAAATTAGTATCAAATGAAGTGGACACAACTCCTGTCCGACAAGCGTTTCGGTATGGAAGCCTATACTGAGCGGAAACATGACCGTTCCGATTTCCAGCGGGATTATGACCGCCTTATCTTCTCCTCTCCTTTTAGGAGGTTGCAGAATAAGACACAGGTATTCCCGCTTCCAGGCAGTGTCTTTGTGCATAATCGGCTAACGCATAGTCTGGAGGTCTCTTGCGTGGGTCGTTCGCTGGGGAATAATGTCGGCAGGGGGTTATACGCGAAATACCCTTGTGAGGATGCCAACTTTGCCGATATAGGTTTCATCGTTTCCGCCGCCTGTCTGGCGCATGATATGGGCAACCCGCCTTTCGGGCATTCCGGAGAGCGGGCTATTACTGCCTATTTCAAGGACGGGGAAGGTAAAAGGCTGGAAGAAACGGTACGCAAGGAAGGCGGACGATGGGAGGATTTCCTCTACTTTGAAGGAAACGCTAACGCCCTGCGCCTGCTTACCCACCAGTTTATCGGACGGCGACAGGGGGGATTGGCTCTGACGTACAGCACCCTTGCTTCTATCATCAAATATCCTTTCCCGTCTTCCGTGCTTACTGAAAGCGGGAAGAAGAAGTTTGGATTCTTTCAGTCCGAAGAAGAAACCTACCTGAAAATTGTGGAAGAGCTTGGTATTTCCCGCCGTCCGAATGAGACGGGGAAGTTTGTCCGCTACCCACTGGTTTATTTGGTGGAGGCTGCCGATGATATTTGCTACCAGATTATGGACATTGAAGATGCCTGCAAGCTGCATATCCTGACCGTTGACGAGGCAGTTGGTCTTTTGCTCGGATTTTTTGGCGAGGGAAGGAGAAAGGAGCGTCTCGTTGATATCATGGATATGGTGCACGACAGCAACGAGAAGATTGCCTATCTGCGCTCCTCTGTCATTGGCTTGCTGGTGGACGAATGCTCGCGTGTCTTTTTGGAAAATGAAGAAGGGATATTGGACGGCAGTTTCAACGCCCCGCTAATTGAGCGGATTGGCGAGCCGGCAAGAAAAGCCTATGAAGACTGCACTGCGGTTGCCTTCAAAAAGATATACGCCTCCAGAGACGTGGTTGATATTGAGCTTGCCGGTCACCGGATATTCAGTCAGCTCATAACCATCCTGACCGAAGCCGTTATGAACCAAGACCAAGCCTACAGCCGCCTCCTCCTGCAACGCATACCGGAGCAATACGACACCCGTGCCACGGACACCTACGGCAAAATTCAATGTGTGTTGGATTACATATCCGGCATGACCGATGTCTATGCCCTTGACCTCTACCGCAAGATTACGGGAATGGGACTTCCCGCCGTTTGACCTCGCTTAATATTCTTCGCGGTATTTGCTCCCGTTCTTCTCGGCAAGAATATTAAGATAGCTCTTGTAGCGGGAGGTACTGATACGACCTTTCTCCACAGCCTGCAAAACGGCGCAGTCCGGCTCCTGCCTGTGCGTACAGTTACCGAAACGGCAACCATCTGCCGCCGCAAACAATTCGGGAAAATAATGGGAAAGTTCGGTATCCTCCACCTCGATAATGCCGAAACCCTTGATGCCCGGCGTGTCTATCAGAAAACCACCTTCCGGCAGCTCAATCATTTCTGAGAAAGTCGTGGTGTGCATCCCCTTGTTGTGATATTCGGACAAATCCCCCGTTCTCAAACCGGTACGGGGAACAAGCTGATTGATGATGGTCGATTTGCCTGTGCCGGAATGACCGGACAACAGCGTGACGCGGTCTTTCAATTCCGCCCTCACATCCTCCAAACCTTCCCCCGTCTTTGCGCAAAGATTGAAACAGGGATAACCGACAGCGGTATAAAGTACTCTCAGTTCCTCTAACCGCCTCGTTTCCTCTTCCTTGTACCGGTCTGTTTTATTAAAGATAATTTTTACGGGTACGCGGTAAGCCTCCGCCGTAGCCAGAAACCTGTCCATAAATATGGTCGTAGTGACGGGATAATTGATCGTGGCAACAAGCATCGCCTGATCCAAATTGGCGGCAATGATATGGCATTGTTTGGAAAGGTTGGAAGCGCGGCGAATAATATAATTCGTGCGGGCTTCAATATCAGTGATAAACGCCCTCCCCTCCGCATTGACGGCTATCGTCACACGATCGCCGACGGCAACGGGGTTCGTGCTGCGTATCTCTTTCAGCCGGAAATTCCCCTTAATCTTACTCTCAATCTCCTGTCCATCGTCCGTGCGGACAGTGTACCAACTTCCGGTATTCTTGATAACCAAGCCGTGCATTCCGGTCACACCGTCATGATTTCTTTCTCCTTTGCTGCAAACAATTCGTCCACCTTTTTGATGAATTTGTCATGGATTTTCTGCACTTCGGCTTCCTTATCCTTTTCCACATCTTCGGGAGTGCCCTCCTTGATGCTTTTTTTCAGCAGTTCAATCGCTTCGCGGCGGGCATTCCGGACGCTGACCTTCGCATTTTCTGCTTCCAGCTTGGACTGTTTCACCAACTGCCGACGGCGTTCCTCCGTCAAAGGGGGAATACCGAGACGGATAACCTCCCCGTTGTTTTCCGGTGTAATCCCGACATCCGAATTAAGGATTGCCTTGTCAATATCCTTAATCAGAGGCTTTTCCCAAGGCGTAATAATAATCGTTTTGGCATCCGGCGTACTTACGGATGCCACATTGGTCAGAGGCACCAGACTTCCGTAATAAGGCACCTTCACCCCGTCCAAAATCTTCGGATTCGCCTTTCCCGCACGGATATGCGCCAACTGTTCGTCCAAGTGATCAATGGCTAAAGCCATCATATCCCCGGCATCATTTACAAATTGCTTAACATCAGCCATAAGAATCAGTTCTTTTAATGTGGTTTTTTAAGACAGGCAAAAGTAACAAAGATTTTGTAGTGCTTAGGGGACTAAGCAGAGCAAACGCATTTAAAATTTGAGCAGATTAAGCAAATAATTGTTATCTCAACCTGCTAAGTTCCTCTTTCGTTTAACACCAACCTTCTTTTCATTCTTTCGCAATCTTGTTTATCAAGGCATAATTTTGAGTGGTATGCCCTGCTCCTTTCGTACTATTGTCTTCCCTCATAATTTTTTGATCTGATTTAAGACTGAAACGTTGCTTACACCTGACAGTCTTCCGATTGAACGGAAGCCCAAGCCTTTAAGGTACAACCGAAGAACTTGTTTTCTCATCAAGCCGGGCTTGGCTGTCGACTTTAATTCAACCGTATAATTATATCCACAGTCTTTGCATTTATAATGTTGTCTGCCTTTGGCAAAACCCGATTTTATCTTTTTCCCGTTGCTGCATTTGGGACATTTCATACGCTTTTTTTCCTGCAAATAATGGAACGTCACATGTACTTAATTAGCAATGCCAAACCGCGTTCTCTTTCGCCTGCATTTTGATATCGGCAGGACGGCTTGTATGCCTGCCGTCGTACAGCCTTGTCCTCGGGTATCATGGGCTGACAAACCGCAAACTGTTTCTAAAAGAGTAACGGTTCTGTTTCAAACCGAATGGACTCCGGACGAGCCACGGAATCTTTTTCTCCGTTTCCTTTATCAGGGCATTCGAATGTTCTGTTTCTTCCATTTACTTCTCTGTAAATGTATTCTGTTGCAGGCTGACTCTTTATAAAGCGATTGTTTGTTTTTTTCAGACACTTGTGGCAGGACGGCAACAATTATAAAGACGCCAATGGTTCTCGTCCTTCATCGTATAAGCATGTGCCCTATCTTCAAAACGGCTGGCATAAACAGCTGTATCGAAGAGATTAACTCAGGGTCCTTTCAGGGGATGCAAACTAAGGGTGTCTCTCCGTGGTAAAACAAAAAAAATACCACTGCATAGGTGCGGAGAACAATGGAGTATATTGAAGTTGTAAAAAAGACGAGATTATCAGCCTTTTCGCCTGCTGCGGTTAAAGCTGCGGTAAGGGTCGTATTCGATCTCTGTTTCAGGTTCCGTGAGGGAGTCCCTTTCTTCGCAGGCGAAGCGGAGATATTTGATGGTTAAGCCGCGATCAAGCCATTGCTGTTCGTAGTAGGTTCGGATGGACAAGATGGGGTCGGCCGGGTCGGCGGAGTGGTAAAGGTCGGCAGTTTGGAAAAGGACGGGGTACCGGTTGGCTTTTGCCATTTCGCAGGTGTAGGTATATAGAAAAGGGCTGTCGGTCTTCAGATGGATGAGACCGGCGGGGGTGAGAATTTGGCGGTACAGTTGCATGAAGCGGGTGGAAGTGAGGCGTTTGCCAGCTTTCTTCATTTGCGGGTCGGGGAAAGTAAGCCATATTTCGGATACTTCGTTTAGGGCAAAGAAGGCGGCAATCAGTTCGATGCTTGTGCGAAGGAAGGCTACGTTGCTCATTCCCGCTTCCAGCGATTCCTTTGCACCGCTCCACATACGGGCACCTTTGATGTCTGTCCCGATGAAGTTCTTTTCGGGAAACAGTTTTCCAAGACCAACGGTGTATTCTCCTTTTCCGCAGCCCAATTCCAATACGATGGGGTTGTTGTTTTTGAAGAAAGTTTCATTCCAATGACCTTTCATTTCAAATCCTTTCTCCTGCAAGGTGGCGAAAGGGTATTGAAATACGTGCGGATAGACCGCCATATCATCGAATTTGGATAGTTTGTTTTTTCCCATAACCTATTTACTTCTCCCCCGCGCCGATCCCTCCCCACAAGAGGAGGGCAGGGGAGAGAAGTTTAGAGTGAATAAGGTCTCCTGTACGTATAATGATAAAGCCTGTGCGCTGCCGCTTCCTTATCGTTCGGGAAAGTCAGCGTAGCCGGATTCCATTTCACCGGACGGTTCAATTCGCGGGAGATGTTGGCGAGGCAGCAGAGCGTATTGGTGCTGCATCCCACTTCCACCGGCGCAATCGGGTTTTCGCGTGAGCGGATGCTGTCCACGAAGTTCTGCATGTGCGGCGAGCTGATTTCAAAGGCGAGTGCACCGGCACGATTCTGTTCGCCCCGTTGCGAACGTTGGGCAGCTGTTTGCGTCTTTGCCTGTTCGCGCTGTGCGTCGGTCATCGGGCGTTGTCCAGCTAATTCGGCAGGCACTTTGGAAGCGTCCGAGCAAGCCAGATAGCCGCGGGCTACTTCAATCCAACCCTTGTCGCCGATGAACCGGACGCCCTGTGCGTCTTCGTTGTCGTCCAAGTAAGGCTGTTCGGTCAGGATGATGCCGTTGGCGTATTTCATCGTTGCGTACTGTGTGCCGTTGTATCCCTTGGGAATGTATTCAACGGGGCCGGAACCGTCCATGCCGATGGCAATCTGTGCAATGTCAAACATGTGAGCACCCCAGTCGGCGGTGTAGCCGTTGCCGGTTTCCTGATACCAGCGCCATGCTCCCCACAGCGTTTCGTTCTTCTCGGGATTCAGCGAGATGGGGGGACAGAGGTCGGGATGATAATGAATCTTCGGATCGTTCAGCGGGCCCATCCACTGATTCCAATTCAGGTTGGCGGGAACGGCTTCTTCCGGCAGGTTCAGCGGCGTAGGCGGCTCTCCCACACGGGCATATACCTTGTCGATATGACCGATGGCACCCGATTGAACCAATTCAATTGCCTTTTGAAACTCTTTGCCGGAGCGTTGCTGGCAGCCCATCTGCAACACGCGCTTGTTGTCGCGCACGGCTTTGACCATAGCCAGCCCTTCGGTGATGGTGTAAGCCAGCGGCTTCTGGCAATACACGTCTTTGCCCGCCTGACACGCATGGATGACCATCAGCGCATGCCAATGGTCGGGCGTAACCACCTCCACGGCATCAATATCTTTGCGGTTCAATAAATCTTCATAAAACTCGTAGCCGTCGCATCGCGGGTTCATGCCCTTCGTCTTTTGCCATTCCGCAACCTGCTTGCGGAAGCGTTCAATCTTCATAGAATCCACGTCGCTGCAAGCAGCCACCTGCACGCCAGGGCATCCGGCAAATCCCCGGAAATCGCTCAGCCCCTGCCGTCCCAAGCCGATAAAGCCCAACACTACGCGGTCGCTCGGTGCAATGCGGACACCGTCCACAGCCCAACTCGGCAGAATTGTCAGCCCCGCCAAACCTAATGCAGAATAACCTAAAAACTGCCTTCTGCTAATCCCTTGTTTCTTCTTCTCGTCATTCATGATTTAGTCTAATTTAAGTAAAAAATGATTGTATCCATATATGCAAACAAACGCACAAATATCCTGCTTTTTCCCAACATACAAACTTTTGCAAGATGTATATTTGCATCTTTAATAAACCGATAATCAACTAAGGAGGGAATTCAGGACTATTCCAACGGACATGAAGAATTGGAAAGTATAAAGAAATTATCCGACTGATAGAAGAAGACGGGTGGTACTTGGTAAGACAGTGGGGAAGGTCACCGACACTTCTATCATCCTACCAAGAAAGGGATGGTAACAGTAGTCGGAACCTTAGGTGACGATATGCTGATCGGAACTTTTATACTTTAACGCAGCATAGATTTGTGCGAAAAGACGGAGGGGTAAAGAGCAGGAGGGGGAGCGACAGTATAGTTTTCCGGAAAGTGTAAGCAAAGGAAAAGTACTTTTTGGGCATTGCTAAACATGCACCCCAAATACTACACCGTCAAAGAAGCCGCTGGAAATACTACAAGTGGAAAGAACGGACATCTATAATCGCTCGTGGCACTCCGTGAGATCAGATGCGTCCAGATAGGAGAGCGAAAGGACAAGATGCAACCGATTGAGATTATCCCCGGCTTTTCACTTTGAAAGGTCGGGGATTTTGCTTGTCATGGAACAGCCGTCGGATAAGGTAAAAACAAACGCCCATCTTTACATTATTTAGGTGTAAAGATGGGCGTTTGCTTTGATCGTGGATGTGGAGTATATCGGACTCGAACCGATCACCTTT
This sequence comes from Bacteroidales bacterium Barb4, assembly GCA_001657575.1. Classification (GTDB taxonomy): domain Bacteria; phylum Bacteroidota; class Bacteroidia; order Bacteroidales; family Tannerellaceae; genus Barb7. Next base: position 3,098 of record LBCX01000042.1, on the reverse strand, counting down.
AGACTGCCAGTCTAACGCTCTAGCCGGATGAGCTAATACCCCGTTGCGCGTTTTCGACGGCAAATGTAGATGTTTCCCTGACACAAGCACTATCTTTGCACGATAAATTTGCAGGAAAATAAAGCGGGGTATGCAGACGGGAAAAGGGAAAAATGGTTAAGGAGCGCGTCATACTCGGGATTGACCCCGGAACGATTGTCATGGGCTACGGCATTCTGCGTGTGGAGGGGAATAAGCCGAAACTGACGGCGATGGGTGTCTTGCAACTGAACAAGTACGAGGATCATTACCTCCGCCTGCGGAAAATATTTGAACGGGTGTTGGGGTTGATAGACGAGTATCATCCGGATGAGCTGGCTATCGAAGCCCCCTTTTTCGGGAAGAACGTGCAGAGTATGCTGAAACTGGGACGTGCGCAGGGCGTGGCAATGGCTGCCGCTCTGGAACGGGATATTCCCATCTTTGAATATGCACCACTGAAAATCAAAATGGCTATTACGGGAAACGGCAATGCTTCCAAAGAGCAGGTTGCCGGCATGTTGCAGCACATCCTGCATATTCCTGATGCCTCCATGCACCCCCAATTGGATGCCACCGACGGCTTGGGAGCGGCAGTCTGCCACTACCTGCAAACAAACAATCCTATTGCCGAAAAGAAGTATTCCGGTTGGAAAGACTTCATAGCCAAGAATCCGAAGCGGGTAAAAGAGTGAGACGGTAAATGCGGGGCTCATTATACTAAACATGCCGCCCTTCCGTTCTTACATTTCTTGCACAGGCGAAAATGAAGAAAGCGTTCCACATTCTGTTATCCGCGTTTGCTGTCCTTTTGCTCTGGTCGTGCAGTGCGCAGAAGAACACGCGGGCTACGCGCTTCTACCATGCCCTTACCGCGCACTACAATATTTACTATAACGGGGAAGTCGCTTTTAATGAAGCCTTAAAGGCGATGGAAACGGGGTATAAAGAAAACTATACGGGCATGATACTCATACACCCCGTTGATGCCCTTCCCAAAGAAAAAGCCGGTACTGGCGGTCCCTTCGACCGTGCCTTGGAGAAAAGCAACAAAGCCATCAAGCTGCATTCCATAAAGGCAAAGCCGCCCAAGAAACCGGGCTGGCGCAACAATCCCAAACAGTCTGCCTTTCAAGCGCAGGAAGAATATAACCCCTTCCTGAAAAACAGCTGGCTGATGCTCGGAAAGGCGCAGTTCTTCAACGGCGATTTCCTGCAATCCGCCGCCACCTTCTCCTACATTGCCCGCCATTATGTACAGGACGCGGAAGTCGCCGCCGAGTCCCGCCTCTGGCAAGCCCGCTGCTACACGGAGATGGAATGGTTCTACGAAGCCGAAGACATCTTGCGGAAGCTGAATATCAACGGCATCCCCCGAAAGAACCTCAATCAATACGCCGCCGTCAACGCCGGATACCTCGTCGGCAACCAACAGTTTGAGGAGGCTGTCCCCTACCTGCAAACAGCCGCCAAGACGGCAAAGACCAAGCTGCAGCGCACACGGATGAAATACCTGCTGGGACAGATTTACACCGACATGGGAGAAAATCAGCTCGCCTACTCCCTGTTTAATAGCGTGGCTTCTGCCAACCCTCCCTACGATTTGGAGTTTGCCGCCCGCATCCGTCAGACGGAGGTTTTCTCAGGCACGAATTACCGAAAGATGGTAAAGATGCTTGAACGCATGGCGAAGTCCGACAAGAACAAGGACTTCCTCGACCAAGTCTATTACGCCGTCGGCAACATCTACATCAATCAGGGGGATACCGCCAATGCCCTTGCCAACTACGAACTTGCCATCGAAAAGAGCACGCAGAACGGCACCGACAAAGCCATCGCCCAAATCAAAGCCGGCGACATCTACTTTCAGATGCGCAATTACATCAAAGCCCAACCCTGTTTCAGCGGTGCGCTGGCAGGCATCAACAAGGAATACAAGGACTACGAGCGTGTCTCCAAACTGTCCTCCGTGCTGGACGAGCTGGTGATTCACGCCGAGGCAGTGCAGTTGCAGGACAGCCTCCAAACCCTTGCCCGTATGCCGGAAGAGGAGCGGCTGGCAGTGATTGACAAAATCATCGAGCAGGTCATCAAGGAAGAGAAGGAAGCCAAAGCCTCAGCCGACAAGGACGCCTACTTGGCGGAGCAGCAAACCAAAAACAACGGTATCGACCGTCCCGGCATGGAAACCGCCGATGCCTCTCAGCCGACCGTCGGCGACGGCTCTTTCTACTTCTACAATCCGCAGGTCGTGGCGCAGGGCAAGACACAGTTTCAACGCAAATGGGGTCGCCGCCCGTTGGAAGACCATTGGCGGCGTGCCAAGAAAGCCCTTTCCACCTTTGAAGAAAACATTGCCGTCGAAGAGCCTGCCGACACCCTTGTAATTGACTCCACCCTCCAAGCATTTGACTCTGACAGCACCCTCCTCGCAGATGCAGGAACAGACAGCATCCCCAACATTTCCGACGACCCCAAAACGCGCGAATACTACATCCAGCAGCTCCCCCTTACGCCCGAAGACATCGACGCTTCCAACATCATCATCATCGACGGTCTCTTCAACATGGCAATGATTTACAAGGACAGGCTTGACGACCTCCCCCTTTCCATCGAAGCCTTTGAGGATTTGGAACGCCGTTTCCCCGACAACAAACACCGATTGGAGAGCTTTTACCAAATCTTCCTCATGGCTTTGCGGCTCGGCGACACAGAGCAATCGCAGGTGTACAAGGACAAACTGATTGAAACCTTCCCCGAAAGCGACTACGCCGTAGCCATTGCCGACCCGGACTACGAATACAACATGCGCATGATGGACGTTGTACAGGATTCCGTTTACGAGGCAACCTACAACAGCTGGCAGACGGGAGACATCCAAACCGTCCGCCAAAGCAGTCAGGAGATGAACGAGAAATACCCGCTTGCCAAGCTGTTGCCTAAATTCATGTTCCTTGACGCGCTGACCTATGTGGAAGAGGGCGACGTGGAAGGCTTCAAGGCTGCCCTCAAAGCTCTGCTTGACAAATATCCCAATGCCGACGTCAGCGAGCTGGCAGGCGAGATGCTGAAAGGCGTGC
>LBCX01000278.1 GCA_001657575.1 Bacteroidales bacterium Barb4 | reverse complement strand
TTACAAGACCCCGCACGTAGTGAAGGATATAGAAGGCGGACAGAAAACACCCGTCGAAGCACACTATCCCACCGTTTCCCACGAACACTATGAAGCCACCGCCGAAGGTATGCGCCAAGCCGTTCTCAGCGGCACTTGCTGGGCAGCCTACATTCCGGGCATTGATGTATGCGGAAAGACCGGCACAGCCGAAAACCCGCACGGGAAAGACCACTCCGCCTTTATGGGCTTTGCCCCCTACAGCCATCCCAAAGTAGCAGTTGCCGTGTACGTCGAGAACGGAGGCTGGGGAGCCAACTACGGCGTGCCCATCGGCAAACTGATGATGGAAAAGTACCTGACAGGCACAATATCCGCCGCCAGCAAATATCAGGAAGAGCGCATGATCAACTCCTCAACCCTCGGCGATGCGATATAAGATGTCACTGTGGCGGTCGGTGGACTGGATAACCATCATCTTGTACCTCTTCATGGTGGTAGGCGGGTGGCTCAGTATCTGCGGGGCAAGCTACGAGTTTGACAGCGTGGGACTGTTTGACCCTGACGGACGTCCCGGCTCTCAGTTGCTGTGGATAGCCTCCTCGACCGTCCTGATCTTTGTCATTATGATGCTGGAAAGCGACTTCTACGATATATTCGCCTACCTGTTCTACGCCGCTGTCATGGTGTTGCTGGTTGCCACCATCTTTCTGGCTCCCGACATCAAAGGCTCGCATTCGTGGCTCGTGTACGGGCCTTTCCGCATCCAACCCGCCGAGTTTGCCAAGTTCGCAACGGCATTGGCACTTGCCAAACTGATAAGCGAATACGGCTTCAAGCTCTCTGCACCCAAATACATCGCCCTCTCCCTCTTCTTCATCTTTCTCCCGATGGTGCTTATCCTGTTGCAGAACGAGACGGGCACGGCGTTGGTATTCTTCGCTTTCCTGCTGGTGCTGTACCGCGAAGGAATGACCGGCTATATCCTGCTGGTCGGCTTATGTGCCGTAGTGTACTTTGTAACAGGCATGAAATATGCCGAAGACGTCATCGGCATCACCCCTGCGGGCGAACTTGCCGTATCCTGCATCATACTTGCCGTAACAACCGCACTGACCGCCTACAAAGGGAAAAACAGCTACCCCGTTTACGTGATACTGATAGGAATAGCCTCCGCCTTTGCCCTTGCCGGCATTGTCTCTTTCTTCTATCCGTTAAACTTCGCCTACGTGGCAATGGGGTTGGTAGTAGCGGTGTCCATCTGGCTGGTTGCCTACTCGCTGAAAAAATGGGTATGGCACTATGCGCTGATTGCCCTCTTCTCCCTCTTTTCGCTCGCCTTTCTCTTTTCAACGGACTACGTGTTCGACAAAGTATTGGAACCTCACCAGCAAGTGCGCATCAGGGTTTCCTTAGGCTTGGAAGACGACCCGGGCGGGGCAGGCTACAACGTAAACCAGTCCAAGATAGCCATCGGCTCCGGCGGCTTTGCGGGAAAGGGCTTTCTGAACGGGACACAGACAAAGCTCAAATATGTTCCCGAACAGGACACCGACTTTATCTTCTGCACCATCGGCGAAGAACAGGGCTTTCTGGGAGCCGCAGGCGTTCTCATCCTTTTTGCCGTCTTCATCCTCCGCCTCATCTTTCTGGCAGAAAAGCAAAACAACGTATTCAAACGGGTGTACGGCTACAGTATCATTTCCATATTCATCTTCCACTTAGCCATAAACATCGGCATGGTCTTGGGACTTACTCCCGTAATCGGCATCCCTCTGCCGTTTTTCAGCTACGGCGGCTCCTCCCTCTGGGGCTTCACCATCCTTCTCTTCATCTTCCTCCGCCTTGATGCTGCCCGCAAGGAGCTGGCAAGAATCTGATTAGTATATTAAATCTGATGCGTGGTCGTCCCGACGGGACGGGAGATTTCAGCCCCACATGCAGCAAAGCGAAATGTGGAGTTAAAAGAGCAATTACCAATAAGTGCTGAAAGAACGACCGAGTATTATATGTTGCATTTTGTATCGTCCTTTCAGGACGCCCTTTCCGACATCACCATTAACCCCACATTCCGCTTTGCTGCATGTGGGGCTGAAATCCTTTGCCCTTTCAGGGCATTTGCGCCACATCAGGCTGTCAGGAAGAGGTACGGGAAGTTGAGGCGAAATGACAGGGGTACCGGTTTCGCTGACTGGGGGGCGAGGTAGAGACGCAATGCATTGCGTCTCTACGACGAAGGGCATACGCGAAGAGGAATAACGCTTAGTCAGCGAGGAATAAGGCTTCGTCAGTGAGGAGTAAGCCTTCGTCAGTGAGGAATAAGGTTTCGTCAGTGAGAAGTAAGTGCTACTCCACTTAAAACAGCGTTTTCAGGCATGGAGAGGGGTCATAAATAAGAGGGTTTTGACCGTTCCAAAGTGGAATAAGGCTTCGTCAGCGAGGAATAAAGCTTCGTCAGTGAGGAATAAGGCTTCGTCAGTGTGACGAAAGGCTTCGTCAGCGAGGAATAAGGCTTCGTCTCTAAAGAATAAAAAAACGGGGAAAAGACGGTAACTGATGTTGCGCAGATGCCCCGAAGGAACATCCTGCAAGCTGTAATTTCCAGCTCTCATATCGAACTCACATTATATTATTTCTGACTACGGCAAACATGCGGTATACCAGTTTAGTCCCGACGGACGCACCGCCGGATCCTCCAGACTTTCACACGAGGCAAAACTTCTTACCTTTTGACGCGGTTGTCATGAAATACGATCAATAATATTGCAAGATTCCTTTATATTTGCGCCTAAATGCAAAGAAAAATATTCATCGGTTGCCCTGCCTGCCGGAGGGCAGGATTGGTGGGATAAAACGGCACTGCATATATGATACAAAGAGGTGACATCCGTTCACCGAAAGGAGACCTTAATTTGAAACAATACTATACTTTATAATCTCCTGATTAACCTTTCTGCAAGTGCCCTTATTTGATGAGAAGGTTTCACGATCTAGATCAAAGCGGGGTATGGGCTTTTGCATTTTGTATTCTTCAACCGGATATTATAAACATGCTGAAAAAAGGGCAGGTATCAAAATCAAGCATAAACCATTTCAAAATCAATAATATGACAAGAACATTATGTATGGCAGCCGCCGTATGCTGCCTCACGGCTTGCGGAAACAAGACTGCCAACGAAACGGTCGGAACGGCTGGAAACGAACCGCAGTGGGAAGCCCTTTTCAACGGGGAAAACCTGGACGGATGGACAGTGAAAGTCACCGGCTACCCGTCCGGCGAGAACTTCGGCAACACCTTCCGCGTGGAAGACGGACTGCTCAAAGTGCGCTACGACGGCTACGATGCGTTTAACTACCGCTTCGGGCATATCTTTACCGACAAGTCTTATTCTCATTACAAGCTGCGGGTGGAATACCGCTTCACGGGCGAACAGCTTGCCGGTGATCCCGAATGGGCATATCGCAACAGCGGTGCCATGCTCCACGCCCAAGCTCCCGAAACAATGCACATCGACCAAGACTTCCCCGTTTCGATAGAAGCGCAGATGCTGGGCGGCGACGGCGAGCATGACCGCCCCACGGGCAACGTCTGCACGCCGGGCACGGAGATAGACATTGAGGGCGAACACTACACGGGACACTGCGCCAACTCCCGCTCAAAAACCTACCACGGCGACCAGTGGGTTACAATGGAAATGGTCGTATTGGGCGACAGCATCATTCATCACATCATCGAGGGCGACACTGTCATCTCCTACAGCCGCCCCATTATAGCTGGCGGCAACGTATCCCCTGCCTCCTCCCTGCCGGAAGGTCC
>LBCX01000277.1 GCA_001657575.1 Bacteroidales bacterium Barb4 | reverse complement strand
CGAAAGGCAGTCTTACGGATAATCTTGTGGTTAAGAGGATGAATACACTTATATAATTGGCATTGTTAAATTAATATAGTTAGTTCGTTATTAAGTTTCAAAAACAGGAGATTTAAGGATTTTTCAATCATGTGTTCTGCCTTGCTGCAGCACTTCCCTTTTCGCTTGAATCTTGCCGGATAATGGCGCACCCGGCTGTTGTATCCCTCAACGGTAAATGTTTCTGCTTTTGTCTGAAAATGCCTGTCTGCAGGAAGGAACTCCCTATAACTTTTCCAATAATCGGAATAACAGTATTTGGCGTTCACACCTTTACTGTTATTCCAAAGCCTTCTCCCTATTTTTGCAGATCGGTCTCCGCAGACAAACGAGATAAACCTTTTTCCAAATCTGTCAATAGCAATCCATATCCAGCAATAGTTTTTTTTGAACAGACGTAAGTATGCATCTCATCTAATTCAACCGCTTCAACCGCCGATGCATTCTTAGGCAGGCTTGCCTTTGAGCTACCGGTAGACTGTGCCGTAACCGATTTTTAGCAAATGCCCGATAGCCCGGAACCCCAAGCCTTCCAAATACATTTCCAATGCCATGCGACGAACCTCTGCCGGCTTTACATCTGATTTCTGAACTGCCGTGTAATGATAACCGCATTGCCTGCACAAGTAACGCTGACGTCCGGACACTGCACCGTCTTTGCTTTTATGGCTGCTACCACATTTTGGACAATCCATGATTCTGTTTTTTTATTACCAGCCAAGGATATAATTCTATATCAATTTAACAATATCATATAATTATTACCAAAAATAAAAAGGCTTGCAAGAAATTGCAAGCCTTTTATCTTCAAGTAGCGAGACCCGGGATTGAACCGGGGACCTCATGATTATGAATCATGCGCTCTAACCGGCTGAGCTATCTCGCCGTCGTGCCTTTTCAAACACGGGCGCAAAAATAGACGGTTGTTTTATATTATGCAACCTTTTCAACTCTTAATTTTCAGTAGCCTGTTCCGCTTCTTCGGGTATTTGCTGCTCCAAGTCTTCGAGAACAGGCTGCAGATATTTCCTTATTTTGAATGCCAGCTGCATCTCTTCTCCCGAACGCTTTTCAAACGGAACCGAATTGGTCTTCAACTCTTCGCACAACTCCAACAGCTCTCCGCAACCGGCTTTTCTGAACAGACCGCATATCTCCTCGTCCCGCAAGATGTCCGAATTGACTAATGTCTGCAACTTGTCGATAGTCAGATATTGCTTGTCAAGCTTTTTCAGTCCGAGCTGCTCTTCCAGCATTTGCCCCTCCGGTGTTGAATTGTTTGTAAGGAAAAGGAAAGTGCGCACCAAAATAACCCCTTCAATCACATCAACCGCCAGATACCCCGCCTTTTTTCCATACGTGTTGAACTCAACCAGCAGCTGTCCGTTCCTGCCGCGTGCCGTCTTCCCTTCCGAAAGCGACCGGATTGCATCCTGCTGGGCTAATCCGTTTCCCATGAGACCGATTCTTTCGGAAAGTCGGCTCAGGGCATGTTGCTGTATATATACGGGAAGGGGTATTTCGGCAAAATGACCCTTAATACCAAAAACGGACGGTTTCAGGTTGAAATCCTCGTATTTGCTGTCGTTATAATCAGTAGCGTCTCCCCTCTGCCGGAAAGTCAAATTCACGACACGTATGGCACTGCGGACTTCCCCGCCGGCGAAGGTCAGCTTCTCCCTTTTCAACCGGATCTCATCAATGGTTACCGTTTGCATCATCCGAAAGTCATGCCATTTTTTACCGGCCGGAGACGGGTCTTCAAATTTCATGTGATACTTTCTGTGGGACATATCACTGACAAAGTGCATAAAAAAGATGCACAGCAAATCCACCTTGTGAAAGTATTCGGCGAACCGATCGGCCTCTCCCGCCGAAAAGTCCGCCAGCCGCTCCTTCCATAGGGGAGAAAAGTACTTCGTATTCTTTATGAGCCGTTCCAACGGATAGACCACATACATATAATCGGAGTAAGTAACAGGCGGCTTCCCTTCCACAAGCACCATCTTCTCCTCGTCCAGTCCATATTTGAAACATCTCTCCAAATCCGCAAGCAGCGATCGGGTCAGAAAGAGCGATGGATGCTTGGCCGTCAGGTTGATCATCGTACCCCGGCTGAGATAAAGTATGTCAAGGTTCAGACGGGTAAATGCAGCGTACAGTTCATCGTCTATTGATGCGCATACCTGCTTCAACTTCAGCATGAAGTCGTTCTTGCTCTTTGCTTCCGCCAGTTTCCGGCGTTCGAAGTCACTTTGTTTGGTCTTTTTCTTTGCCACGGGGAGGTGTGTTGTTCATTCGGTTGGGGAGGCAAAGATAGGGTATAAGAAATCATATCACGCAGGCAGGGAAAATACAAGTTAAAATAATATGATACATTTGCACCCGAAAATATGTTTTATAACAATTATACGCGGTGCAGCAAATAGATGTCAATCTGCCGGAAAGTTTAGCAGATATATGGAGGGTATTGACAGAGGCAGAGCGCGTCAGGCTTCGCGACCAGTCGCAAATCTGCCACTACAAGCGCAACCAGCCCATCTACCTTGAAGGCGAAAGGGCGGCTTTCCTCATGTGCCTGTTGAAAGGCAAGGTAAAGATATATAAGGATGGTGTCGGCGGGAGAAGCCAGATTATACGGATTATCAAGCCGGTGCAGTACTTCGGATACCGCGCCTATTTTGCCAGCGAGGAGTACCTCACCAACGCTGCCGCCTTTGAATCGTCCATTGTCTGCCTCACTCCGATGTCGCTCATTACCGACCTTATCAAGAACAATACACAGCTGGCGATGTTCTTCATCTGTCAACTCTCCGTCGATTTGGGCTTGGCGGACGAGCGGACGGTCAATCTGACGCAGAAGCACATCAGGGGTCGCCTCGCCGAAGCTCTTCTGGTGCTGAGAGACAGTTACGGCATTGAGAAGGACGGTGCCACTCTGAGCATCTATCTCGCACGCGAGGATTTGGCGAACCTCTCCAACATGACCACTTCCAACGCTATCCGCACCCTCTCCAACTTCGTTGCCGAACATGTCATCGCCCTCGACGGCAGGAAAATCAAAATCATTGATGCCGACCGCCTGGAGAAAATCAGCAGCTTGGGATAAGATGCCCCGAAGGGGTAAAAGATTTCAGCCCCACATGCAGCGGAGCGAAATGTGGGGTTTACAAAAAGGACGACCCAATGGAGTTCTGAAAGAACGACCGAATATTGTAGGTTGCATTTTGTATCGTTCTTTCAGGACTTTCCTGACGGCGTTATCCGTAATCCCACATTCCTCCACATTCTGCTTCCCGTTTACGTCGGGCTGAAATCTCCCGTCCCTTCTGGACGACCACACAACGGCATGAGCCTGATGCCACGTATGCCCGGCAAAAGCCGCTTCAATCGCATACATTGATGCCCTTCCCCAAATAAATCTCATCTTCCTCTGTGCCTCCGCATCCTCTGCGGGGAAGAACATTTGTATATTCATAACAGATTTGCATTATTGTTACAATTGTAGTTGGCGACAAAAGTAAAATAGCAAGGAAAAGAAGTTACTTTTGTGCCATGATATAGCACAAAAGTAACACAAATGCTATATGAAAGCGGAATATGGGGTTACTAATTATCATTATTAAAAACACATGTAACGAAAGCATTTCCGCCCAAATAATCCCATACTATAAACAAAAGCAACATACATAAAATCAGTTATTTATAAGTGTATATTAAATTAACACATCAAATTTAAGTTTACAATTATGAACTTCTTA
>LBCX01000041.1 GCA_001657575.1 Bacteroidales bacterium Barb4 | reverse complement strand
CGGATGGACAGTGAAAGTCACCGGCTACCCGTCCGGCGAGAACTTCGGCAACACCTTCCGCGTGGAAGACGGACTGCTCAAAGTGCGCTACGACGGCTACGATGCGTTTAACTACCGCTTCGGGCATATCTTTACCGACAAGTCTTATTCTCATTACAAGCTGCGGGTGGAATACCGCTTCACGGGCGAACAGCTTGCCGGTGATCCCGAATGGGCATATCGCAACAGCGGTGCCATGCTCCACGCCCAAGCTCCCGAAACAATGCACATCGACCAAGACTTCCCCGTTTCGATAGAAGCGCAGATGCTGGGCGGCGACGGCGAGCATGACCGCCCCACGGGCAACGTCTGCACGCCGGGCACGGAGATAGACATTGAGGGCGAACACTACACGGGACACTGCGCCAACTCCCGCTCAAAAACCTACCACGGCGACCAGTGGGTTACAATGGAAATGGTCGTATTGGGCGACAGCATCATTCATCACATCATCGAGGGCGACACTGTCATCTCCTACAGCCGCCCCATTATAGCTGGCGGCAACGTATCCCCTGCCTCCTCCCTGCCGGAAGGTCCCTTGAAGGAAGGGCGCATCAGCTTGCAGTCCGAAGGTCACCCTGTGGACTTCCGCAAAGTGGAAATCATGGATTTAAGCAACCAATGACATGGAAATGATACCGACAACGCAGTACCGCGAGACAGCCGATTATCTGGCTTCCCGCTTCACAGGAAATCCTGAAACAGCCATTATATTGGGCAGCGGCTTGGGGCAATTAGCCGAACATATAGAAGATGCGACAGTCATACCCTACAAGGAGATTCCCCATTTCGTAATCTCGACGGCACCCGGACACAGAGGCAACCTTATCTGCGGCAAGTTGGGCGGGAAACACATACTTGCCATGCAGGGGCGTTTCCACTATTACGAGGGATACACCATGCAACAGGTCACATACCCTGTCCGCGTAATGAAACTGCTGGGTATAAAGACTCTGCTTGTGTCCAACGCTGCCGGCGGCATCAGCAACACACTCAAGACGGGCGACCTGATGATTATCCGCGACCACATCAATATGTTGCCGAACCCGCTGATAGGGCAGAATAACGAGGACTTCGGTACCCGCTTCCCGGATATGACACGCCCGTATGACCTGCAACTCATCCGCCGTATGGAAGAGATTGCCGCTTCACAAGGCGTATCCATGAAGAAAGGGGTTTATGCCGGTCTTACCGGGCCCACTTTTGAAACGCCTGCCGAGTATGCGTTCTACATAAACATGGGAGCCGATGCGTTGGGAATGAGTACCGTACCGGAAGTCACCGTTGCCCGTCACGCCGGTATCCGTGTTTTCGGCGTGTCGGTGATTACAAATGAAGGGTATCACTTTGACGATGATTTCGTAAATAGCAGCGAGGATATCATTGAAGTAGCAAACAAGGCGGCGATGGTAATGGCAGGCTTGTTTAAGGAATTAGTGGCAGGAATATAGCCGGTCAAGCGGTCTATGAAACAATTTACAGCTTTCATTCGGAAAGAGTTCTTCCACATCTTCCGCGACAGGCGGACTATGCTGATACTCCTTGCTATGCCCGTTATACTGATTATCCTCTTCGGATATGCCATTACTACAGAGGTAAAGGGGGTGCCCGTTGCCATTCTTGACCACAGCCGCGACGAGGCAACGCAAAAGCTGTCCGATCAACTCCTTGCCAGCGAATATTTCACCCTCTACACCTCTGCGCAAAACGAAGAAGAGATACAGACCCTTTTTCGCAAAGGCAAAATCTCCTTAGCCTTCGTATTTCCTCCCCGCTTCGCCGCCACAGAAGGCACACAAGTACAAATCTTAGCCGATGCCACAGACCCAAACCAAGCCACCCAGCTTACCGCCTACGCAACAGCCATACTGACACCCCGCCCGCCCGGTAGTGGATGGATAGCCACGCAACTGCTCTACAACCCGCAAATGAAAGGCTCCTATAACTTCGTCCCCGGCGTCATGGGCTTAATCCTTATGCTGATATGTGCGCTGATGACCTCTGTCGGTATCGTCCGCGAAAAGGAGATGGGGACGATGGAAGTACTCCTTGTCTCTCCCCTCAAGCCGGTCTATATCGTGCTGGCAAAGGCTGTTCCCTATCTGCTGCTGAGCATGGTGAATATTGCTACGATTCTGCTGCTGTCCTATTTCCTGCTGGATGTACCGATAGCAGGCAGTCTGGCGTTGCTGGTCGGTACTTCCGTCCTGTATGCCATTGTCTCCCTCTGTCTCGGACTGCTGATTTCCACCGTAACCAATACGCAGCAGGCGGCAATGCTTATCAGCGGCGTAGCCCTGATGCTTCCCGTCATGCTTCTCAGCGGCATGATATTTCCGGTTGAGAATATGCCGGTCATATTGCAACAGATTGCCAACATCGTCCCTGCCAAGTGGTACATCATTGCCGTCAAAGACGTTATGATTAAAGGACTCGGGCTTCAATCCGTTTTACAGGAAATAGGGATAATGTGCCTCATGGCTCTCTTCCTTGTTGCCCTCAGTATCAAACGCTTTAGCATCAGACTTTGAAATAACGATAACAACCAACGATTAGACTGTATGTTACGATTTCTCCTTGAAAAAGAGTTCAAACGTATCTTCCGCGACCGTTTCATTCCCCGCATCATGTTTTTACTGCCCTTGATGCAATTGATTATCCTGCCCTTTGCCGCAAACTTTGAAATGCGCAACATAAACCTTTCTGTTGTGGACAACGACAAATCCGCCGCTTCCCGGCAGATGATTGACAAAGTCCTTTCCTCCGGCTACTTCCGCCTGACGGATGTGTCGGCGTCTTACGGCGAGGCTCTGACTTCCGTTGAAAGCAACGCATCCGACCTGATCCTTGAAATCCCGCACGGCTTTGAAAAGAACGCCGGACAGGCAGACCAGCCCCAACTGCTGATAGCAGCCAACGCCATCAACGGAACAAAGGGCGGGCTGGGCAGTGCCTACCTGACTTCCATCATCACCCCGCAGGGAAGCGGGGAAGCGGTATCCAGCCTGTTCCTGTTCAACCCTCATCTGAACTACAAATACTACATGGTTCCCGGCATCATGGTCTTCCTCCTGACCATTATCGGCGGCTTCCTGTCCGCCCTGAATATCGTCAGCGAAAAGGAGAAGGGGACAATTGAGCAAATCAACGTAACCCCCATTCCCAAGTACGTCTTCCTGCTCTCCAAACTAATCCCGTTCTGGGTAGTCGGGTTCATCCTGCTGACACTTAGTATGCTGACGGCTTGGGTAATCTACGGACTGTCCCCCGTCGGGAGCGTGCTGACCATCTACCTGTTCGCTGCCGTTTATCTGATTGCGTTCACCGGTTTCGGTCTGGCTATCTCCTCCGTTTCCTCCACGCAGCAGCAGGCTATGTTTACCGCCTTCTTCTTCCTTCTTATATTTGCGCTGCTTAGCGGGCTGTTCACTCCCATATCCTCCATGCCGGAATGGGCACAGCGGCTGACGCTGTTCAATCCCGTCCGCTACTTTGTGGAAGTCATGCGCATGGTGTATCTCAAAGGGAGCACCCTTGCCGATTTAAGCTGGCACATTGCCGTTATCTTCCTTTTCGCTGTCTCGTTCAATACGCTGGCAGTGGTTTGTTACCGAAAGAAAGAATAACATACGCTATATTTGCGCGAAACATTTCATCCAATTTAACAACACAGTCATGGTAATAAACGAACGCGAAATCAGGAAAGAATTGACGGCAGATGCCGCCCGCCGTATGATGACAGCTGCCCGTACCGCTCCGAAGGGCAAGGGTATGGACATTATTGAAACGGCTATGGTCACCGGTGAAGACATTGAGCGCCTGTCCAAGGAGATGCTGCAACTGTCGGACGAGACGGGATTGAAGTTTGTGGTGCGCGATGCGGAGAACCTACACAGCGCGGATGCGGTGGTGATTATCGGTACACGTGCCCGGGAGCACGGGCTGAATTGCAGTCATTGCGGGTTTAAAACGTGCAAGGAGAAGCCGGAGGCTATCCCTTGTGTGCTTAATACGATAGATGTGGGGATTGCCGTCGGCTCGGCTTGTGCGGCGGCGGCGGATGTGCGGGCGGATACCCGTGTGATGTTCAGCGCGGGACTTGCCGCCCAGCGGTTGGGATGGCTGGAAGACTGCAAAGGGGTAATAGGTATTCCGGTAAGCGTGTCAAGCAAGAACCCGTTCTTTGACCGCGTTCCCAAGTTTTAGTTGCTACGGTCAGGGGGAGTTAATCCAATTTGTGTGCCTGTGTCGTTGAAGATGCGGACGATGTCACCTTTCTCGAAGTTGCCGAAGATGCAAGTGACGCCTATCAGCAGGATGCTTGTTGCTTTAGGGGAGATCAGGGCATCGCTTGCACTTTTGTTGATGTGTATTTCGCCTAAAAATACAGGATTGTAAGTGTATCATTTACAGAGAATAAATCAATTTGATGTTTCTTTGCTTCAATAGTCTTAAATAGAGTATCATCGTAGGAATAAAATCAAGAGCCATACCGACGCCGAACATGATTGATATTCCATAGAGTGAGGGAATAAATATTCCTTTCATATATAAAATAAACATTATACCGTTATAGAAAACGTTTATGCAGATAGACTGGATAAGCATATAATTTGTTTTCCCTACTCCATAGAATGTACTGTCGAATATACTATTATTAAAAAGAAATGTGAGATAGAAACCTGTTTGTAGCAATACGATTTTAAATACTGTTTCATATTCACTGACATTCATTACATAGTATAAGAAAGGTTTCCATAAAGGGATTGATGCAAGCCAGATAAAAGCAAAAATGGATGTAAGTATAATGTAACCGAAAGTTTTATTCCGTATACTTTCAATATTTTCACCGATTTCTTTCTTTACAAGATCGGCAAGAGCAAGTCCGGGCAACAGCAACCACTGCCATATAAAATTATTAGCTATCCAATAGTTACCTTGTTCTGACACAACATTAATCATTCGTATAATCATTATCATAAAGACAATGTTTCTTAATAGAGATTCTATGCCCGAATACGCTCCGATACGAAACCACTCTTTCATCCATCTAAAAGATAATTTCTCCTTTTTGAATATTATTATATCACCTCGTCCTAAAAGAATTACAGCAACAATAAGAATAACAACATTAACAATAATATTTACTATTGCTATTCCATTCACTCCAATTTTGGCTGATATATCAAGGTTACTTATAAAGAGAGTATCCAATATTATTGAAAGTAGCATTTGTATGAAAAGTAAGATATACATACATTTATCCTTTCTTAATGTTATAAGTACCAACATTATAAAACGCCACAGGATAGAAAATAATGCAGCAATGGTTTCAAGCCTTATATAATTAATTGTTGCCTCAATCAGTGTATTATCCTGAGCCATAAATACAGTAAGCGGTCTTGCGAATATGACAAGCAAACCGGAAACGACAAAATATATTACGGCGGTAACAGCAAGCCCGCCTCTTACTTTGTTTTCAAATGCAACATTATTACCCAGTGAATTTCCTAAAAGAAAAAACAGTGGTAAAATAAGTGCTTCTTGTATTATTTCATAAAAGAGATTAATCCACGATAGTTGGCTTGCAATATTAATGGATTGGTCATCAGGCATATCACCTAAGAAAAATATTCTAACTGTCTGATAAATGGTTGGCAACAGCATGGTTGAAAATATAGCAACCAGCAACCTGTAATTTATCGTTCCTAAAGCCTTTATAATCCTGTTACAGTACATTGCCAAAAGAAAGCCATTAATCCAAATACAAATAATCATAATGCACCAGCGGCTTTAAGTCGCGGCAACCGATCTGTCGGGCGGTTTCCTGACTGTTGTAATCGGTACAGCCGACACCTATTTGTGTGCCGGAGTCGTTGAAGATGCGGACGATGTCGCCTTTCTCGAAGTTGCCGGAGATGCGGGTGACGCCTATCAGCAGGATGCTTGTTGCCTTGGGGGAGAGCAGGGCATCGCTTGCACCTTTGTTGATGTGTATTTCGCCTTTGGCGAAGCCGTCGGAATGGGCAATCCATTTCTTTACGCTGCTGACGGGCTTGGAGGAAGGGAGGAAGCGGGTGCAGACGGCGGTTGTGCTGTCTGTTGTCAGAAGTTGCGGCAGGATGTTGTCGCGCTTTCCGTTGGCGATGATGACGGTGATGCCTTCGTCAGCCACTTTGCAGGCAATGCGGTATTTGGTCAGCATACCGCCGCGACCGAAGGAGGAACGACCGGATTGTATGTATTCCGATATATCCTCGCCGGCGGCGGGGATTTCGCGGATGACGGCGGCGGCGGGGTCGGACGGGTTGCCGTTATAGATGCCGTCAATGTTGCTGAGGATGATCAGCGCGTCCATGCCCATCATGGCGGCTATCATGGCGGAGAGTTCGTCGTTGTCGGTAAACATGAGTTCGGTAACGGAGATGGTGTCGTTCTCGTTTACGATGGGGATAACGCGATTGGCAAGCATGACTTCCATGCAATGCTTCTGGTTCAGGTAATGGGTGCGGCTGCCGAAGTTCTCTTTCGTGGTGAGCACCTGACCGCAGCAGATGCCGTGTTCGCGGAACAGCTCGTAATAGCGGTTAATCAGTTTGGCTTGTCCCACTGCCGAGTATAACTGACGGGCAGATACGGGGTCTAACTTCTTCTCCGCCTTAATCTCGCTGCGACCGGAGGCTACGGCACCGGAAGAAATAAGGATAATCTCCATACCCTGACGGTGCAACTCCGCCACCTGATCGGTCAGGGCGGACATGCGGGTAATATCCAGCGTACCGTCCGCACGAGTCAGCACGTTACTGCCTATTTTGACTGCTATACGATTCATCATTGTAAAACTTAACTACTCTAACGCAGAGGGGGAGTCCCCTCTAACTTATAGGGGATGACCCCTCTAATGCATAATCGCCGACCCCTCTGCCTGCTTACCTGCTTTGACTGCTTAAAAGCCCATTGACGGCAAGAAGTTCATCTATCATCTTGCGGCTGTTTTGCAGGCGGGGGATTTTGTGCTGACCGCCCAGCTTACCCTTTTGCTTGAGCCATTCGTAGAAAACACCTTCGCGGGAAACGATTATTTCGGGCGGTTGCAGGGATATATCCTTGTAGCGTTTGGCTTCGTAATCGGAGTTGAGCTGTTTCAGGTTCTCGTCCAAGAGGCGGGCGTATTCTTCTATGGAAGGGGGCGGAGTCACGAACTCGATAAACCATTGATGCCTCCCCTTCGCCTTGTCGAGCATGAAGAAAGGGGCAGCGGTGTATTCTTTTACGATAGCACCGGTCTGCCGGTTGGCAAGCGAGACGGCATTGTCGGCATTGTCCACCATCAACTCTTCACCAAAAGCGTTGATATAATGTTTGGTTCTCCCTGAAATGACAAACTTGTGGGGAAAAAGCGATGTGAAACGCACCGTATCGCCTATCTGATACCGCCAAAGTCCGCCCGGCGTGCTTATCACCATTGCGTATTGAATACCCGTCTGCACCTCTTCGAGGGGAATCACCTTCGGATTGTCGCTTCCCGCCTCTTCCATTTCAATAAACTCGTAGAATGTGCCATAATCCTGCATCAGCAGAAGCCCCGGATCGGAAAGGTCGCTTTGAATACCGAAAAAGCCTTCCGAAGCATTGTAAGTCTCCACGTAGTGCATTCCAGCGGAAGGTATCAGTGCCTTGTACAAGTCGCGGTAAGGCTCGAAACTGATACCGCCGTGAAAGAACACTTCCATATTCGGCCATACTTCCGTCAGGCAGGTCTTCCCCGTCTTTTCAAGCACGGCTTTGAGAAGCACCAGCATCCACGAGGGAACGCCCGACAGACTGTTAATATCTTTGTTCCACGTACTGTCCGCAATGGCTTTTATTTTCTGCTCCCATTCCCCCATGAGGATGATTTTCTTGCGGGGAACGCGCACCAGATTGACCAGCGGATTGAGGTTTTGCAGCAGGACGGCGGACAAATCGCCCTGATGCGCCTGTGCATTCAGGGGGGAAGGGCTGTGACTGCCGCCGAGTATAAGCCCTTTTTTGGAGAAGAAGCGGCTGCCGGGATTGTTTTGCAGATAGAGGGCAACGCAATCGACGGCACCTTTATAATGGCAACCCCAGAGTATCTCGCGGGTGACGGGGATAAACTTGCTCTTGTCGTTCGTCGTCCCGCTGCTCTTTGCGTACCACCGGACAACGGAATGCCAAAGGACATCCTTCTCCCCGTTAATCATGCGGGAGATGTAAGGCTTGAGGTCGTCATACGTTTGCAGAGGGACACGGCGGCAGAAATCGGCGTAGGAACGGATGCTTTTATAGTCGTACTTCAACCCCCATTCCGTATGCCTCGCTTCCTGCAAGAGCGTGCGCAACTGTCCGCCCTGAATACCGTCGGTATTTTGGGCATACGCTGCAATCTTCCGCTGTCTGTGCCTGAAAAAGGGGGAAACAAGTCCTGTCAAAAAGTCCATAGGCCTCTTTTTCGTTTATTGGGCGGCAAATGTAAGTATATTAGCCTGCCGACCATAAATCTGCTGCGCCTTGTTTTGGTGAATTATTCTTTTCGGCTCATTATACTTATTCTCCTATATTTGCAAAAGTTAATTAATCATTTATCGTTATGAAAAAGAGTATTGCAACTGTTTGTGCCGGTGCGGCACTGTGTCTTATGGCTTCGTGCGGGACACCGCCGGCGGAGAAGCCTTATAATGCGGGTATCAACATCATTCCGGCTCCGCAGAGCCTTGTGCAAAACGACGGCAGGTTTGTATTGAACGCCCAAACGACTGTCTATGCTTCCACACAGGAAGGGCGGACAGTGGCGGAGTTCTTTATTGCCAAGATAAATGCTGCTACGGGCTATGCGTTGCGGAAGGCAGACGAGGAGGCGACTAAGGGTATATCCCTGCTGATTGACAACAGTCTGGACGTGACGGACGAAGGCTATACGCTGGACGTGACGGACGATCGGGTGACGGTGAAAGCCCAAACGCCGCAGGGATTGTTCTACGGTATGCAGACGTTCCTGCAACTGCTGCCTGCCGAGATTGAAAGCCCGACGATTGCCGGCGGTATCGCGTGGGAGGCTCCGGCGGTGACGGTCAGGGATGAACCCCGTTTCGAGTATCGCGGCATCATGCTGGACGCCTGCCGGCACTTTATTTCCGTTGAAAACATCAAAAAGCAGCTGGATGTATTGTCGCTGTTCAAAATCAATCGTCTGCATTGGCATTTGACTGATGATCAGGGCTGGCGTATCGAGATTAAAAAGTATCCCGAACTGACAAGTGTCGGCTCCAAAAGGATAGAGGGCGAAGGACACGAATACGGCGGTTTCTACACGCAGGAAGACATCAAAGAGGTGGTACAATATGCCGCCGACCGTTTCATCACCGTTATCCCCGAAATAGAAGTGCCCGGTCATGAGCTGGCTGCCATTGCCGCCTATCCCGAACTTTCCTGCGAAGGTAAGGAGATAACGCCGCGTATCGTGTGGGGCGTGGAAGACGTTGTGATGTGCGCTGGCAAGGAAGAGGTTTTTCAATTTCTGGAAGAAGTGATAGACGAAGTCGTTCCTCTGTTCCCCGGCGAATATTTCCATCTTGGCGGTGATGAATGTCCGAAGGCAAGCTGGGCGCATTGTCCTCTCTGCCAAAAGCGTATCCGCGAGGAACATTTGCAGGCGAAAGACGGACACTCCGCCGAAGAACGCCTGCAAAGCTATTTTGTGCAGCGTGTGGAGAAGATGCTTGCCAAACATGGCAAGAAAATGATCGGATGGGATGAAATATTGGAGGGCGGTCTTGCCCCTACGGCTACAGTGATGTCGTGGCGCGGTGAGGCAGGCGGTATCGCGGCGGCAAACATGAATCACGATGTGATAATGACCCCGCAGACGGACGGTATGTATCTCGACCGCTACGAGGGCGACCCGAAAATTGAACCGGTCACCATCGGCGGTTACAAACTCATGGAGGATATATACGGCTACAACCCGACACCTGACACGCTGGTTCAAACCGGCAAGGCGAACTACATCAAGGGCGTGCAGGGCAACGCATGGTCGGAATACATGTACACCAACGACCTTATGGAATACCGCATCTACCCGCGCATCCTCGCTCTGTCCGAAATCGCCTGGACACATTTGGACAAGAAAGACTACAAAGATTTTGAAAGGAGAATAGACAACGCGTTGATACGCCTCGACGGTCACAACATCAACTACCACATTCCCCAGCCGGAACAGCCGCACGGCTCTTCCGACTTCGTTGCATTCACCGACAGCACTTCGCTGGCATTCAAAACCACTCGCCCCGTCAAAATGGTTTACACCTTGGACGGCAGCGAACCGACAGCCGCCTCAACCGTTTACGCTTCCCCCATTGAGTTTACGGAATCCGGCGTATTGAGAATCCGTTCCATTCTCCTCTCCGGCAAAATGAGCCAAACGCGCACCATCACCGTAGAGAAACAATCTTTGGTACCCGCCAAAGAAGCCTCCCCGACAACTCCGGGCTTGAAGTTGGACGTAGCTTACGGCTATTTCCTCAGCACCTCCGAAATACAGGAAACGGCTGAATGGAACACTTCCGTCGCCGCCTCTTTGAGAGACCTCACGCGGGTTGAAAAGTCAAACGAGTCCATGCGCAACGTCAATCAGTACGCCGCCATCGCCTCCGGCTACATCGCCATCCCCGAAGACGGCATCTATTTCTTCTCCTCCGACAATGAGGAAGTCTGGATAGACGGCAACCTCTTAATATCCAACAAGGGGGAAACTAAACGCTTCTCCCGCCGCGACCGTTCCGTAGCTCTGGCAAAAGGTTTGCATGAAATCAAAGCGGTATTCTTGGGGCATATCCTTGGTGGCTGGCCTTCCAACTGGAACAACGGCAGTATATCCTTCCGTCCTGTCGATGCCGAAACGTTTACGCCGGTTACTCCTGAAATGCTGTCCCATTAACAACAGGAAATCAAGTAGTCGGAACGGGAAATAATCCCGTTCCGACCTCTCACACCACCGTATCAGGTTGCATAATGGCGATATCGTTTGTCTGTGTTTAAAAGCAGGCTCTTCCTGACTGCCGGTTTGCGGTAACCGTGAAGTAACCGCACGTTTCTTTCCGCCGTGCGCCGCCCTTACCGCTGCTTCGGGATGTTGGTTCGCGTTTGCCCCGATACGGGGAACAATGTGTTTGGGCGTGTACTGCGTCTGCTTTTGCACAATATCATCATATCGTCTGCACGGTGAACGAATGCACGACCCTGTGCTTCAGGCTCTTTGTCCGGCTTATGCAACAGGAGCGGTTACTGCCGACCCACATAGCGGACTTACACCGCCCTGTTAATTATCAGGCATGGTAAAAAGAAAGAGGTTGTCTGTATCAGACAACCTCTTCGTATTAGAAAGCCGCACTATTAGATATGAACAAACTCCGCTTGACAGGATTTGAGAGCTTTGCCACCGTTGTAATCCGCCGTGCGATGCATACCTCGAAAGGCGCGGCCCGCCATTAGCGACAAAAACTTGTCTCGGAATTTAAAGAATTGATGAGTTTCCCAATCGAATAAGTGCGGCTTAACTTTCTAACTTTATTTTACTTTCTCTACAATAGCCTTGAAGGCTTCCGGATGGTTCACAGCCAAGTCGGCTAACACCTTGCGGTTGATTTCAATCCCCTTGGCGTGCAACGCTCCCATCAGTCGGGAATAAGACAAGCCTTCCAAACGGGCGGCGGCATTGATACGTTGAATCCATAATGCGCGGAATGAACGCTTCTTATTACGACGGTCGCGGAAAGCGTACTGCAAACCTTTCTCCCACGTGTTCTTCGCTACTGTCCACACGTTCCGACGGGCACCATAGTAACCTCTTGTAAGTTTTAAAATCCGTTTCCTTTTTGCTCTTGAAGCAACATGATTTACTGACCTCGGCATAATTTCTAATCTGTTTGTGAATGTTAGCGTCTCCTCAACGGGCGATCTTTAGTGCTAATACATTCGGTTAATAAAAATCGTATTCAAACTCGCTTGGCGAAGAGATTACTTAAGACAAAGCATCCGCTTTACGCTGTCTACATTGGCATGGTCAATCAAGCCGGTGTGTGTAAGGTTTCTCTTCTGCTTCGTGGTCTTCTTCGTCAGAATATGACTTTTGAAAGCGTGTTTTCTTTTGATCTTTCCTGTTCCGGTAAGGGCGAACCTCTTTTTGGCACCGGAATTAGTCTTCATCTTAGGCATTTTGCTGTTTGTTTAATTATATAAAGTAATTAATATCCATTTATTCTTCGCCTTCTTCCTCTGCCGGTTCCGGCTCTTCCTCTTGTGCCTTCAGTGCCACCTGTTTCTTGATGACTACGGGTTTCGGGG
The DNA here is from genome assembly GCA_001657575.1 of Bacteroidales bacterium Barb4. GTDB lineage: Bacteria > Bacteroidota > Bacteroidia > Bacteroidales > Tannerellaceae > Barb7. The sequence continues at coordinate 3,119 of LBCX01000041.1, read as the reverse complement.
CGGACTGTTGCTGTGGTGCTTTCTTGGGGGTGAGCATGATTATCATACGCTTCCCTTCCAACAGCGGCATCTGTTCCACCTTTCCGTATTCCTCCAAATCAGTGGCAAAACGAAGCAGTAACACTTCTCCCTGCTCTTTGAATAGAATGGAACGCCCCTTAAAAAACACATATGCCTTTACCTTTGAACCTTCTTCTAAAAAGCCTTTGGCGTGTTTTAGTTTGAAATCGTAATCATGATCATCGGTTTGAGGTCCGAAACGAATCTCTTTCACCACTATTTTGACAGACTTCGCCTTTTGCTCTTTCTGACGTTTCTTTTGCTGATAGAGGAACTTCTGGTAATCGGTGATTTTACAAACGGGCGGCTCGGCATTCGGGGAAATCTCTACAAGGTCTAACTCCAAATCCTCCGCCATTTTCAATGCCTGAGCTACCGTATATACGCCTTGTTCTACATTATCACCTACCAAACGAACTTCACGAACGCGGATGCGCTCATTGATTCTGTATTGTTCTTTAAGAGTCTCTTTCCTCATTAAACAGTCTTATTCTCCTCGTTTATTATTCGTTTGTATTTATTTCGTGTTCTGCCAACGGTTCATCATTTCCTCTACCTCGTTGTTCAAAAGCGTGGCAAATGTAATTACTTTCATAGAACCTTTATCACCTTCGCCCTGTTTTCTTACAGCGACTTCATTATTTTCAGCCTCTTTCTCGCCGACGATAAGCATGTAGGGGATACGCTTCAATTCGTTGTCGCGTATCTTGCGCCCTATCTTCTCGTTCCGATCGTCCACTACCACGCGGATGTCATGCTCTTCCAGCTGGCGGGAAACCTCCCAAGCGTAATCGTTAAACTTCTCGCTGATAGGCAGAACGGCTACCTGATCGGGAGTCAGCCACAGGGGAAATTTGCCCCCTGTATGTTCAATCAACACGGCAACAAAGCGTTCCATTGAGCCAAACGGTGCACGGTGTATCATTACCGGACGATGCTTCTTGTTGTCATCGCCCGTATATTCCAACTCAAACCGTTCCGGCAGATTGTAATCCACTTGGATAGTACCCAACTGCCAGCGGCGACCGATGGCATCTTTCACCATAAAGTCCAGCTTAGGCCCGTAGAAAGCCGCTTCTCCCAACTCTATCTTGGCTTTCAACCCCTTTTCGCGACAGGCTTCCACGATGGCACTTTCCGCCTTCTCCCAGTTCTCATCGGAGCCGATATATTTGGTTTTGTTGTTCGGGTCGCGCAAAGAGATTTGGGCTTCAAAGTTCTCAAAGTCAAGAGCCTTAAAGATGATGAAGATAATATCCATCACTTTCAGAAACTCGTCTTTCAACTGGTCAGAGCGACAGAATAAATGCGCATCGTCTTGCGTAAAACCGCGCACACGGGTCAGACCATGCAGCTCGCCGCTCTGCTCATAGCGATAGACTGTACCAAATTCGGCAAAGCGTATCGGCAAGTCTTTGTAGGAGCGGGGAGTCAGTTTATATATCTCGCAATGGTGCGGGCAGTTCATCGGTTTCAAAAGAAACTCCTCCCCTTCCTGCGGAGTATGAATAGGTTGGAAAGAGTCCTTACCGTACTTTTCATAATGACCGGAAGTAACATAGAGCTGTTTACCGCCGATGTGCGGAGTCATTACCTGTTGGTAGCCGTATTTCTTTTGGATACGTTTCAAAAAGTCTTCTAATTTCAGACGGAGCTGTGTACCGCGCGGCAACCATAACGGCAGACCGGCTCCTACGGACGGGGAAAAGCCGAACAGCTCAAGTTCCTTGCCCACTTTGCGGTGGTCGCGCTTTTTCGCCTCTTCCAATAATATAAGGTGTTCATCCAGCAGCTTCTTTTTTGGGAAAGTAATGCCGTACAAACGCACTAACTGCTTCCGCTTTTCATCGCCGCGCCAGTATGCACCGGCTACGCTCAGTATTTTGACAGCCTTTATATAAGAGGTATCGGGAATATGCGGGCCCCGACAAAGGTCGGTAAACGTGCCCTGCGTATAGGTCGTGATTGTGCCGTCCTCCAGCTCGCCAATCAATTCAGTTTTATATATTTCCCCTCTGTCGCCAAAGAGTTTCAACGCATCTTCCTTGCTAATGTCTTGTCGTTTGATTTCTTCCCTGCGGGCAATCAGTTCTGCCATTTTCGCCTCAATGGCAGGAAAATCACCTTCTTTAATAGTAACGTCTTCGCCCGGATCCACATCATAGTAGAAACCGCTCTCAATAGCAGGCCCGATGCCGAACCTAATGCCCGGATAAAGCTCCTGCAAGGCTTCCGCCATCAGGTGCGCACTGGAATGCCAGTAAGCATGTTTACCCTCCTCATCGTCCCACTTAAACAATTTCACGGACGCATCCCCAAGTATGGGACGGCGCAAATCCTGCGTTTCCCCGTTCACCCCGGTGGCTAACACCTCCTGCGCCAGACGAGGACTGATACTTTCTGCTATCTGCAAAGCGGTAGTCCCTTCGGCATATTCCCTTACAGAACCATCGGGAAAAGTTATCTTCATCATATTCTTCAAACAATTAGGGCGCGAAGATAGCACGGCGTATTTTTCCATGCAAGAGAAAGGAAGAAAAACCAAATTGGCAATACCATAAACATTGTGGAAAGTGTCCGGATCGTTCAGTTTTCAGACACTTTTTTTCAAAAAATAGAGTTTGTATAAGTTATTCACATAAAGCGTTATTTTTCATGCCTTTGAGACCTACTAATCACCGATGAAATACGACAAGATTCGAGAAAAACCAAAGCAATTGGGTTTTTAGCCTTTCAGAGTTTGAGTTGTTCCTGCCAACTTTTAAATATCATTGGGATGAATACCATGCCCGTTTTACATTAAAAGGAAAACCTCGCAGAGGTATTGTTAATTAAATATAGTCAATTCATTATTGAGCTTTAAAAACAATAAATTCAAAGACTTTTCAATCATGTGTTCCGCTTTGCCATAACATTTCCCTTTCCGCTTGCACCTTGCCAAATAATGCCGGATTCTACTGCTGTATCCCTCAACGGTAAATGTCTCCGCCTTAGTTTGCAAATGTTTTTCCGCAGGGATAAATTCCCCGTAACTTTTCCAATAATCAGAACAATAGAAT
>LBCX01000276.1 GCA_001657575.1 Bacteroidales bacterium Barb4 | reverse complement strand
CGTTGCGGTCGGAGCGTTCGGGACGCTCGCGCTCGGGGCGTTCTTCATAGCCTTCCGGTTTGGGGAGCAATACCTTGCGTGACAGCTTGTACTTGCCCGTTTTCGGGTCAATGTCCACCAGCTTGACTTCTATTTTAGAGCCTTCGCGCAGACCGGCTTCTTCAACAGTCTCCAAGCGTTTCCAGTCTATTTCGGAAATATGCAGCAGACCGTCCTTGCCCGGCATAAACTCAACAAAAGCACCGTAAGGCATGACAGAAGATATTTTCCCTTCATAGATTTCGCCCACTTCGGGAATGGCGATGATCTGCCTGATGGAGCGGATGGCGGCATCAATGGAAGACTTGCTCAGCCCCGATATTTCAATATGACCTGCACCGTCATATTCCTCAATGGATATGGTAGCACCCGTCTTTTCCTGAATACCCTGTATGATCTTTCCACCCGGGCCTATAACGGCACCGATAAACTCTTTGGGTATCACGAGGCTTTCAATGCGGGGAGCATGAGGCTTCAATTCGGCACGAGGCGCAGGCAGGGCATCCGTGATTTTGCCCAAGATGTGCGCACGACCTTCTTTGGCTTGTGCAAGAGCCTTTTCAAGGATTTCGTAGGAGAGACCGTCCACCTTGATGTCCATCTGTGTGGCGGTGATACCGTCTTTTGTGCCGGTCACCTTAAAGTCCATATCGCCAAGGTGGTCTTCATCGCCGAGGATGTCGGAGAGGATGGCGTAGTTGGTGCCTTTATTTTCGGAAATAAGTCCCATAGCGATGCCCGACACGGGCTTTTTGATTGTTACGCCGGCATCCATCAGGGCAAGTGTTCCGGCGCATACGGTAGCCATCGAAGAAGAGCCGTTGGATTCGAGAATGTCGGATACGACACGGACTACATAAGGATAGTCGGAGGGAATCATGCGCTTGAGCGCACGGTGAGCCAAGTTGCCGTGACCGATTTCGCGCCGTCCTACGGCACGTTGCGGGCGGGCTTCCCCTGTGGAGAAAGGCGGGAAATTATAATGGAGAAGGAAACGCTCTTTCCCGTGGTTGAGGGCATCGTCGATGATCTTTTCATCGGCTTTGGTGCCGAGCGTGACAGTGGTGAGGGATTGGGTTTCGCCGCGTGTAAAGACAGCCGATCCGTGAGGGCCGGGCAGATAGTCGGTTTCTATCCAGATGGGGCGGATTTCCGTAGTCTTGCGCCCGTCAAGCCGTTTGCCTTCATCAAGGATGGAGCGGCGCATGGCTTCTTTTTCCACATCGTGATAATAGCGACCTATCATTTCGCCCTTTTCGGCAAGTTCTTCTTCGGTGAATTGTGCTTTGTAGGCTGTTATTATTTCCTCAAAGGCTTCGGCGCGTTTGTGTTTGTCGCTGCCGGAAACGGCTATGGCGTATGCCCTGTCGTAGCATTTTGCGCGTATGTCCTTGCGGAGAGCTTCGTCGTTGGTTTCGTGGTTGTATTCGCGCTTGGTCAGTGTGCCGACGGCTTCGGAGAGTTCAAGCTGGGCTTTGCATTGCAGTTTGATGTATTCGTGAGCAACTTTGATAGCTTCAAGCATTTCCGATTCCTGCACTTCGTTCATTTCGCCTTCCACCATCATGATGTTGTCAATCGTGGCAGCCACCATGATGTCAATGTCAGCCTTTTCGAGCTGGGCGAAAGTGGGATTGACAACGAACTTGCCGTTGATACGTGCAATGCGCACTTCCGAGATAGGCCCGTTGAAAGGAATGTCGGAAACAGCCAAAGCAGCGGAGGCAGCCAGTCCGGCAAGCGCATCGGGCATGTCTTCGCCGTCGGAAGAGAACAATATGATATTTACAAAAACCTCAGCATGATAGTTGTCCGGAAAGAGCGGGCGCAGGGCACGGTCAACCAGACGGGACGTAAGAATTTCATAGTCGGAAGCCCTGCCTTCCCTTCGCGTGAAACCGCCGGGGAAACGTCCGAAGGCGGAGAACTTTTCCTTGTACTCCACTTGCAACGGCATAAAGTCTGTCCCCGGATTTGCCTCTTTGGCAGCCGTCACGGTGGCAAGCAATACAGTGTTGTTCATTCTAACGGTAACAGAACCGTCGGCTTGTTTCGCCAATTTCCCTGTTTCGACGGTAATCGTTCTCCCGTCGCCTAAATCAATTGTTTTGTGAATGGGATTAAGCATCATTTTCTCTTGTTTTTATCTTTTAAAAAATCGGGGCGAAGATAATAAGTTTATGACAGTTTATGTGAAAATACGTAGAAAAGCAATTTGGAATAGCATGTTCGCTATTCCAAGAAACACCCCATTTCTTTTAATAACATGTTTGCTATTCCAAAAAACGTCCTATTTTTTTAATAACACTATCTTTGTCCCAAGTTTCTATTTAAAGGATACCTTATGAAGAATTTCAAAGCTGGGCTTTATATCAGCGAAAGGCTATACAAAAGTTTTCATCCGGCAGAGCTATGCAGAACATGGTCTATTGACAGCATGGATGTTCTTTCCCTTCTAAGTCAGGCGGACAGGCACCTTGGTCGCTTGGACATGTATTCCGAACATGTGGATATAGATATGTTCATTCAAATGCACATAGCCAAGGAAGCGACTCAATCGTCCAGAATCGAAGGGACTCAAACCAATATGGAAGAGGCATTTTTTGAAAAGTCAGATATTTCTGACGAGAGAAAAGATGATTGGGAAGAAGTACAGAATTATATTACGGCGATGAATGAAGCTGTAAGAATGCTGTATACCTTGCCTTTTTCAGCCCGCCTGATAAGAAATGCTCATAAAATACTGTTACAAGGAGTTAGAGGGCAACATAAACAACCGGGAGAATTTAGAAGAAGCCAAAACTGGATAGGCGGGGCTACTATCAATGATGCTGTTTTTGTCCCTCCCGTTCATACACTTGTGGCTGATTATATTGCAGATATAGAAAAGTTTGCCAATTATGACGAGTATGGCAATATTCCTGACTTGATAAAAATAGCTTTAATACACTATCAGTTTGAGACTGTACACCCTTTTCTTGACGGGAATGGTCGCACAGGCCGCTTGCTAATCACTTTATACTTGGTAAGTAAAGGTATTCTGAAACAACCCATTTTATATTTATCTGATTTTTTTGAGCGTAACAGAACCCTTTACTATGATAATTTAATGAGAGTAAGAACTCATAATGATATAAATCAATGGTTGAAGTTTTTTCTGACCGGTATAACGGAAACATCAAAAAAAGGTGTTCAAACGTTGAGCGGTATTTTGCAGCTGGAAAAATCTATGGATATATCCATAAGCGGTTTAGGAAAGCGGGGAGCAGATGCGCGTAAGATTATTGATTATATGTACAAGAAACCTATTGTAACTGTTTCCGAAGTCACAGCTATTATCGGGAAATCAATACAAACCGCATATAATCTGATAACGGATATGGAAAAGGCTGGGATAATAAAAGAAATTACAGGGTCGCAAAGGAACAGATTGTTTTTATTCAAAAAGTACATGGAGCTATTCGGATAGGCTCATATTTTACTATGCTTGCGCCTATGTTTGCGCCGCCAATTTGTGGCATTGTTAGGAAAATATAGACAATTCCTTATTTCTGTATTTCATTAATAATAAGAAGGAAAGCTCAAGCATTTCCTTACTCTTGGAATAACATTTGGACTTTCTCCTCATCCGGGCAAGAAAATGCCGGAACAGACTGTTATAGCCTTCTACCGTGAAGGTCCCGGCTTTTGTTCCGACATGTTTTTCTTCCGGAATAAAATGGTCATAAGATTTCCGGTAATCCGTAGCTGTTACATTCATTTCAAACCCGTTTATCTTTTCCCACAAC
>LBCX01000275.1 GCA_001657575.1 Bacteroidales bacterium Barb4 | reverse complement strand
GTCGCCTGCCCTTCCCGATAGAAGGCAGATACACCGTCATCCGCACTTTCGGCGAGCAGCAGCATCAGGAACTCAAATACATCCGGACGAACAACAGCGGGATAGACCTCCAGACCGTTCGCGGCACGGATGCCCGCGCCGTCTTCAAAGGCGAAGTCACCCGCGTTTTTGTCATCCCCGGCTATAACAACTCCGTCATCATCCGCCACGGCAACTATCTGACCGTGTACAGCAACCTCAGTCAGGTATATGTCAAAGCCGGCGACAAAGTATCCACCCGCCAAGCCATCGGCAAAATCTTTTCTGATGCCGATAACGGCAACGAAACTATCCTTCACTTCCAAATCAGGAAAGAGAAGGACAAGCTGAATCCGATGCTGTGGTTGGACAAGTGAATATTGTGGTTATTTTTTTACTTTTGCGGGGTGTAAATAAAAAGAAAGTAGTTAAGTTGTCAGTCAATCCTCTTGCTGTGTCTGATTACCACAAATTTAGAGGATTGACTTCTTTTTTTCAATGAATTGAATATTGCAGTCAATTTCGGTTAAAGGGATTTTGAGGAAATATGAAAGCTAATTTGTATCATACTTATTTGTTATGAGAAAAATATGTGGAGGTGTGCAGACGGCTAAGGGGCTGTCTGGGAAGGTTATTGTTTTTGTGGTTGTGATGGTTGGGCTGTTTGTCGGAAGAACGGCGGCGGCACAGTTCGAGAGGGCAGTCAGCGTGGCAGGATATGTGGCAGTTCGCGGGACGGTGGTTTCGGGAGTGGACGGAGAAGTGCTTGCGGGGGCGAATGTTGTGGCTGTTTCAACGTGGAGCGGGACAGTGACAGGAGTTGACGGAGGGTTTGAGCTGACGGTGCTGAAAGACGGGGAGTTTGAGGTGTCTTATATAGGGTTTCTCAGGCAGCGGGTTAAGGTCGTTGAAGGGCAGGAGGTGTACAGGGTTATTTTGGAGGAGGATAATCGGGTTGATGAGATTGTGACGGTTGGTTACGGGGTACAGAAGAAAAATCTTGTCACGGCAGCGATAGGCAGGGTGACGGCAAGGGATTTGACGGCGACTCCGACGCGTATTGAGGATGTGTTGAAGGGGAGGATTACGGGCGTTCAGATTACGCCAAATTCGGGTCAGCCGGGGACGGCTTCGATTGTGCGCGTGAGGGGGACAGGTACAATTAATAATAGCGATCCTTTGTTTGTTGTGGACGGTATGCCTGTGGACGGGGGTATCGATTATCTTGATCCGCGCGACATAGAGTCGGTGGAAGTGTTGAAAGATGCGGCTTCGGGGGCTATTTACGGGGCGCGTGCGGCAAACGGTGTTATTCTGGTAACTACGAAGAAGGGGACGGCGGGGAGAACGAATGTTTCCTATCAATTTTCTTACGGGTTGCAGAACCCTTGGCGCAAGCGGGCGTTGCTTAATGGCAGGGAGTATGAGGAGATAATGAATGAGGCTTGTTACAATGCGGGGAAGGAACCGCTGTTTGACTATTTTTCTTCCGCAGGCGAGGGGACGGATTGGCAGGATATGCTATTCAACAGGGATGCGGCAGTTACAAATCACAGCGCAAGCATCAGCGGAGGCTCTGACAAGGGGTCTTATTATTTGTCGTTCGGCGTTCTCGACCAAGAGGGTATTGTGGCGAAGGGCAAGTCTGATTACCAGAGGAATAATTTCAGGATAAACTCTACTTATAACCTTTTTGAGAATGACCGTTCTTTTTTCAAAAGCGTCAGGGCAGGGGTGAATGCAGGATATACGAAAACTGACCGTCACGGGATTATCGAGAACAGTGAGTTTGACGGGGCGTTGTCTGCCGCGGCGATGTATCCTCCCAATGTTTCTGTTTACGCGAATCAGTGGGAAGAGGCGGATTTGGCGGAGAAATACGGGGATATGCTTGTGAGGGACGGAGGCGGGCGAATGTATAAGGTCATTTCGGGCGGGGAGTTTGTCAATCCGCTGGCTCTTGTAGCGGTCAGAAATCAGCGTGCGGAAACGCAGAGGATAGTCGGGACGGTTTGGGGTGAAGCAGATGTGGCGAAGGGCTTGGTGTTCAGGTCTTCTTATGCCACTGATTTGACTTTCGGGGAAGAGACAATTTCGTCTCCGGCTTATTATTTATCGGAAAACCGTTTGGACGAGACTCCGCACAGTGAGAAGGATATGGACAGGCGGACGGTGTGGAGTTTTGAAAATACGTTGCGCTACGGCGTGTCTTCCGGACGGAGTAACTTTAATTTCCTGCTGGGTACAACCACTTTGCGGGATCATTTTACAGATATATCGGAGTATTCGATGGGTTCTGTTTTCTGGCGGGCAAATTACAATTATGGCGAGCGTTTACTGGCAGAGTTTGTTTTGCGGGGGGGCGGTTCGTCCAATTTCCCGCCGGACAGGAAGAGGGCTTATTTTCCTTCGGTGTCTTTGGGTTGGAATATTATCAATGCAGGGGGATTTTCGACGGAGAGCTTTGCCAATCAATTGAAGTTGAGGGCGAGCTGGGGCAGGAACGGGAATGACAAACTGTATCCGGGCATGGCGATCGGGCGGTTGACAAACAGGAGCATACGGTGGGATGAATCGGAGCAGTTTGATGCAGGGGTGGATATGCGGTTCGGCGGTCTGTCGTTCACGGCAGATGTTTTCCACGAATCGACGAAGGGGATGCTGATGAAGTTGCCCGTACCGGATTTTGCAGGGAATGAGGCAGCCGGCGGGGATGTCGGGTCGATGACAAACAAGGGGATGGAGATGGAGATTGCTTATATGAAGGAGACTGCGGACTTCGGCTTTCGGATAGGGATGAATGTTTCTCATACGAAGAATGTAGTTGAAGATGTCGGGGTGTCTGCGGGGTATATTGATTATGCAACGTTTGGGACGATAGGGGTTATTCAGCGGCATACGACAGGTTTGCCGGTTGCCCATTTCTTTGGCAGGGAGGCGATCGGTGTGTTTCAAAATGAAAATCAGATACGCAATTACCGGAATAAGGATGGGTATGTGTTGCAGCCGGGGGCAAAGCCCGGTGATGTGATTTTCAGGGATGTCAATGGTGACGGCAATATTGATGATGGGGACAGGACGTATCTGGGCAAGCCTGTTCCGGACTGGACGCTGGGAGCCAATTTGGCTTTGCGTTACAAGGCTTTTGACTTTTCGATGTTCTGGCAGGGGGCTTTTGGCGGGCAGATATTTGATGCTTCCAGACGGTTTGATTTGATAACGGCAAACTATTCAAGCTATGTATTGGGCAGGTGGCATGGCGAAGGGACTTCGTATTATTATCCCCGCGTTGTTTATGCCAGGCAGGAGGACAATCAAAATTCACGGGTGTCTTCGCTGGATGTGTATAACGGGGATTATGTGCGGCTGAAGACTTTTCAGGCCGGGGTTACGCTTCCGCCCGACTTTACGCGCAAGTTCCTTGTTCAGAATTTGCGGTTGTATATTTTGGCGGAGAATTTGTTTACGCTCACAGGGTATCACGGGGGAGATCCTGAGATAGGAGCAGGTATGGGTGTTGACAGGGGGATTTATCCACAGGCGCGAACTGTTTCGGTTGGGGTGAGTTTGTTATTCTAATATATTTCCTTGTGCGCTGATATTCTGTCCGATGATTTATAAATGCCGGAGGCGGGGATGTATATGAATTTAGGTAATTATATATCAGTTTACAGTATTTCGGGACGTGGGAAGCCTTTTGTTGTTTTTGTGTGCAAATTTTCTTTTTGTAATTAACGATGTTACGCAGATGCCCTGAAGGGGCAAAAGATTTCAGCCCCACATGCAGCGAAGCGGAATGTGGGGTTAATGGTGATGCCGATAAGGAAGTCCTG
>LBCX01000274.1 GCA_001657575.1 Bacteroidales bacterium Barb4 | reverse complement strand
CTCAAAGTGTAACTGTGATGTTTTCCGTATCTCAATAATCTCTTCTTTCTGGGCAATCAATTTATCTGTTAATGCTTTATTATTCGCCGTATCCTCTGCAATCTTTTGCTTCAATACATTGATTTCATCCTGACGGTTGCTGATTTCCTTTTCTCTTGCCTCAAACTTTACCGTGAGTGTAGCATACGCTTGCTGTTGAGAGGAAAGCCGGTCTTCGGAAACTTTCAGCTGTGTATTCGTTTCATTAAATGCAGCAGTCAATGCTTCATAGTCGGTTTTAGAAACACGATAGGCTTTATTTGATAAATTAAAAAGGAGGTAAGCAATCACACCGCCTGCAACAAGTCCGATTAAAACAGCCGTTATGTCCATTTCAAACAATCATTTTCTCTATCGGTAGGACTAATATACCTTCCGCGCCCAAGGCTTTCAGCTTGCCGATCACCTCCCAGAAGTGCGATTCCGATATAACCGACTGCACGGACACCCAATCCCTGTCAGCCAAAGGTGTCACCGTCGGGCTTTTCATCCCCGGCAACACTTCTATGATGTCCGCCAGTTTATCCTTCGGCGCATTCAGCAATACGTATTTCTTCCCTTCCGCCCGCAACACCGATTCAAAGCGGAACAGCAGTTCGTCCAGAATAGCCTGCTTCTCCTCCGTCAGGTGGTTGTTGGCTATCAGCAACGCCTCGCAGGGGAGAACCACCTCAACCTCTTTCAACCGGTTGCTCACCAATGTACTCCCCGAACTCACAATGTCAAATATCGCATCTGCCAGCCCGATGCCCGGAGCGATCTCCACCGACCCGCTGATGATATGCAGTTCGGCATTCACCCCGTTCTTTTGCAGATAGTCCCGCACAATCACCGGATAGGAAGTGGCAATCTTCTTCCCCTCAAACCATTGTATCCCGTTATACTCTTCATCCTTCGGAATAGCCAGCGACAGGCGGCAGCGGCTGAACCCCAACCGTTTGACTAATCTCGCCTCCTGCCCTTTCTCCACATATTCGTTCTCACCCACTATCCCCGCATCGGCTATGCCGTTCGCCACCGACTGCGGTATATCATCGTCCCGGAGAAACAACAACTCCACCGGAAAGCCCTTTGCCGACAGCAGCAAGATCCGCTTCCCCCTGTTCAACTTGATGCCTGCTTCTTCGAGCAACAACATGGTTTCGTCGTATAAACGACCTTTCGATTGTACTGCAATGCGTAACATATCCTTTTTTATTAGTAGTTAGAGTAGTTAAGTAGTAGATTTGCCACCACTTAACTGTATAAAGAGCTGTATAGGGTATCTATACCGTAGCGTATGGGGGTGCCATACCGTGGCGTATGGGGATGCCATACCGCAACGTATGGATATGCCATACCGCAGCGTATGGGGATGCCATACCGTTTAGTCATCCAGCAGTCCGATAGCCAGAACGGATAAAGTAGTCAGAGCGTTAAGTAGTCGGAGTGGTCAGAAGACCCTCTAAGTACCACAACATCCCCAGTCACATTGTTCGTGCAGGTTATTGTTATGCGGTCGCCCTTGAAGTCGCAAACGTAGGTTTCATGCTGGCTGTCGTTCAGATAGAGAAGGCGGAGGCTAAGCTGTTCAGGCTGTGTCCAAGCAGAGAAGCCGGAGACGGCAAAGGGTGCCATGCCGGCAGGGTTCCGCCGTTTGACGAGATAGTAGGCACCTGCCTTTTCCGTTTCCCCGTTATTCCATCGTTCCTGCCCGAAGGAAAGGTCGCAAGAGGCTGTTTCGCCCGCAAGGGTCAGGAGGCAGTCGCCGTTCTTGTCGAAGCGGAAAGAAGCAGAGCGGAAGCCCTGCCCGTTCGGCTCTAATTGGTACGCCCGTGTGGTATTTCTTGGATAGGTCGTGTCTTGCGAGGAGGCGAAGGGGGACGGCAGTTGCAGGGAAGACAGTTTGCCGGACAGTTCCGCCCGTCCGTTTGCATCGTCCGAAATGGGCTTGTCGTACATGCGGGGGAGGAGGTGTGTCCACATCAGCTCCATCAGCTTGCCCGCTTGGGAAGTATGGGAGGTAGTGACGATGACGGCATCCTTTGCAGGCAGTACAACGACTAACTGTGCATTGGCACCGTCCGCCCTGTACGCACCGTCCGGACACATCCACACTTGGTAGCCGTAGCCCTGCGCGAAGAAGTCCCCCGCGTTCTCCTCCGCCGTCCGATCGGGCTGTTGGAAGATATGGGGGGAAGAGGCTTCCGCAATCCACGCTTCGGAAAGCAGTTGCTCGCCGTTCCATTTGCCCCTGTTCAGGTAGAATTGTCCCAGCTTTGCCATGTCGGAGGTCTTTATGCGCATACCCCAGCCGCCGACAGTAATGTCATTCCCGTCCTTTTCCCACTGCACGTCCGCTATACCCAGCGGTTCAAGCAGGCGGGGGGTCAGATAGTCCTGCACCGTCCTGCCCGTTACCTTTTGGATGATAGCCGAAAGCATATAGGTAGCATACGAGTTATACACAAAGCGGCTGCCGGGCTGTTCCACAACAGGAATGGCAAGGAACGCCTTCACCCAGTCCGGGTTGTCTGTTGTAAACTCAATCGTCCGCTCAAAGCCGACAGCCATTGTCAGCAGGTCCCTTATCCTCATTTCCTGCAAGAAGGGCGAAACCGTATCCGGCAAGGCATCGGGGAAAAAGGATACGACCTTGTCGTCCGTTGCCAGCAGCTTCTCATCGACGGCAAAGCCGACGGCGGTAGCGGTAAACGTCTTGCTGACGGAGTACATCACCTGACGGGTCGTTGCCTTGTACGGATACCACCACGCCTCGCTAATCACCTTGCCATGCCTGAGCAGCATAAAGCTGTGCAACTCTATATTGTTCGCTTCTGTCGCCTCCAAAAAGGAAAGGATGCCTTCGGAAGCCGTTTCCTGCGCTTCGGGGAAACTGCGTTGGAGACCGTCGGCATATACCTCCGTGCGCGGAGCGTGCGAACAGGAAATCAATACCCCTGCACATACAACCGCACCCATAAACCGCCCTATTCTCTTATATTCCATGATCTGTTATCTTCTAAGTACATGATATAAATTGGTGTTATGCAAAAGTCCCAAAGGGACGGGAGATTTCAGCCCCACATGCAGCGAAGCGGAATGTGGGGTTATAAGGATACGCCGTCAATGAAGTCCTGTAAGGACAATACAAACGATGATTTACAAACATATTTCTGTCATCCTTTCAGTACTTTCTTGGCGATGTCCGTCCTTAACCCCACATTCCGCTTCGCTGCATGTGGGGCTGAAATCTCTTACCCCTTCGGGGCTTTACGTAACATCAGTACTTAACACCCAACTCCTATCCTCTAACACCCAACTCCTTCTTAAAAATAATACATCATCAACCCCAATATGCGGTGGTTGGTCGCAGCCTGTGTGTCCCGTACCTTCCCGTCTGCCAAATCGTTTGTGCCGTAATAAGCCGATGCGAGGCAATACTCCACCCCCAGCTTCCAATGCGGCAGGTTGTAGGAGAAGCTCGGATTGACCATATAGACCTTGTCAATGTTTAGCCCCAGCCCGTGCGTGGTCGGAACAGCCAACGCCTTGCCTGTCCCCAGATTTCGGGTATATCCGGCAAAGATGCCCGCCCGCCATTTATTGCCGTAAGTAGCGTTTATCCACGAAGTGGAATGGCGGAAAGCGGTGTATTCCTGCCTGCCGGTCGCAGGATCGATACTGCTTACGCCGTAGCCTCCCAGCAGGGCAGTCTGATTCAGTGCCGCCGCCAGCAGGCTCTTGGCGGCGAAGGTATAGTTTCGCCCCTTGTATTGCAGGTGCGCCTCGTAAGAGACGGCAGTCATGCGCTCGTTTACCTTATATATTCTGTCCTGCACGGCAGCGGACGTGC
>LBCX01000040.1 GCA_001657575.1 Bacteroidales bacterium Barb4 | reverse complement strand
CCCGCCACAGGCTTAATCTCCGACACCTTCGTATCCATCCCCCCCGAAAAAAGGATGATGCTCAACGCCAGCATACCGATAAACTGCGCCACCTGCGGGTCGTGAAACTGAATCCCCAGCCCGTCGCTGCCGAACAGCATACCCACACCCAGAAACACCAGCAACGCCGGCAATCCGAAGCGAAACCCCGCCTTTCCCGCAAAAATACTGAGGAACAATATAAAAGAGGCTAACAGCAGCACCTCCTCCGTATGAGCAAACATAAGCCTGATGATATTAAGGCAATAATCCTAAATCTTATTTCTTCACAACAAATTTCGTCACATGGCTCCCCGTCCCGCTTGCGGCACGCAGGATATAAACGCCGGCGGGCAGAGCCGCCACGGAATACTCCGCATCGTCGGCTTTGAATTGCAGCAGCTGCCGCCCGTCTATCGTACTAACCGACAGGATATACCCTTCCAAATTGACAAGATGCAGCACACCGTCCGCATAATAGGCCCGCGCATCCGCATGGGCAAAGGACTCGTTCGCCACCTCTCCCCGTGCGAAGTTTGCCTTATAGTGTACAAACGCCGTTTGCGTGATGGTAAAGATAAACGAACGCTCGGCGGAAGCCGGTACGTCCAGCCTGTCTCCCGCCGTCCAGCCCGTAAAATGGAAACCCGGATCCGCCGAAGCCGTGAGAAGCACCTGCTCCCCGAATTCGTAGTATCGTCCTCCGCCCGTTGCATGTCCCCCCTCTGTTTCATCAACGGTCACAAAATACTTGTAAGGGGCAAACCGCGCATGAAGATCCATATTCTCCTTTACGACAAACGTATAAGGATTAGCCGTTGAAAGGCTGTCGCCCTGCGCATCAATCCATTTCAGGAAATGATAACCGTTGCCTGCAATCGGTTCCACCTCCGCCGTCGCTTCCTCATTATACGCAATCTTCCTGTTCGTCCACGATGTCGCCGCGCCATAATCCGCCGTCACACTGACGTAATGACTGTTTTCCGTAAAATACGCGCACATATCCATATCGCCCTTCACGACAAACCGATACGGATTGTCCGACGAAAGCGTGCGCCCCCTCGAATCAGCCCAGCGCACAAAGCGATACCCCGTATCCACCTCGGCAACAGCCTCCGCCCACGTGCCATACGTGTAGGAACCCGCACCGAACGTTACCCGCCCGTGCTCGGCAGCCGTCAGGCTGACGCGGTTCTCTCCCAAAGCAAAATACGCCCAAAGAATGCGGTCGCCCGTTGCGGTAAACCGGTAAGGATTTTCCGATGAAATGCTGTCGCCGTTCATATCCGTCCATTTCACAAAGCGATACCCTTCCCCCGGTTCAGCCTCTGCCGTCACCTCCGATTTATACGCAAAAGTGCCGTCGCCCGACTTGATCCGCCCGTGCTCGCCTGTCGTCACCGTCACTTTCACCTCCACCTCGTAAAAACTCTTGGTATAGATCGCCCTCAAAACCGTAGGTTTGTCCACGATAAACGAATAGGGATTATCCCCCGAAACGCTGTCGCCCCTTGCATCCGTCCACATCACAAAAAAGTAATCCTTATCGCCCTCAGCCTTTACCGTCACCAAAGCATTATATTGATACACTCCTCTGCCTGCCGTTATCTTCCCGTTCTCCGCCGACAAATCCACTAAGAAACTGTTCGGATAGAAATTAGCCTCAACAGTCATATCCTCCATCACGGCAAACGAACCCGGATTATTGCCGGAAACCATGCGGCTCCTTGAATCCGTCCACTTCAAAAAATGATAACCCGAATCCGCCACCGCTTCCGCCGTTGCCATATCACCATACAGATACGAACCGCCGCCCGACTTTATCCGCCCGTTTTCACGTGCCGACACCTCCACCTTGTAACGGTTTCTGTCAAAATGCGCCTGAATCCTTCTCTGGCCTGTCACAACAAACGTGTAGGGATTTTCCCTGGAAATAATACTGTCCGCTTCGTTTGTCCACCACTCAAAATGATAGCCCGTATTGGCGGAAGCCTCTACTGTTGCTTTCGTATTATGCGCATACACACTGTCGCCCGACTTTATCGTTCCGTTATCGTCGGCAAACACACTCACCCGATAGCCGCTTACGGCAAATAACGCCCGAACAGTCACGCTGTCCTTCACGACAAACGCATAGGGATTGGCAGCGGGAAGGCTGTTGCCATTCGCATCCGTCCATTTCACAAAATAAAACCCCGTATCCGCAATAGCCTCCATCTTTACCTCTGTCTTATACAGGCAGATGAATTCGCCTTTATCCTGACGGGCGCGACCATCCCGACTTATTGTACCGCCATGGGCGGCCTGATAACTCACCCGATAACTGTTTGCGGCAAAATGCGCCCTGACATCCAAATCTCCCTTTACTATAACCCTGTAAGGATTTTCGGCAGAAAGGCTGTCGCCATTCTCATTTGTCCACTTCCAAAAATGATACCCGTTGGCAGGGTTTGCCCTCAGCGTCACTTCCGCGCCGTATTCAAAATCCGCATCTTCGTTGTCGCGGGAAGCATCACCCATTGACAAATCATTCGTACCGACGACAACCGCATAATAATCGTAAACAACGGGGAACCCCCGCCATGTAACGTCCTGACCGTTGTTGCTGCTGTTCCACCCGTATTTTTCTTTTGCCCCTATAGGTACATGAACCCGGCAATCCCACGGTACGCTTTCAAAAACATCGTTCTGCAGAACAGGCACACCCGGATCGCTCCATTTAAGATAAATGTCTTTCAAGTTCCTGCAATCCCAAAAAGCCCTGCTTGAAATACTTTTCACACTGTTTGGAATAGCTATGGAAGTAAGGGAAATACATGAGCTGAAGGCTTTCGCCCCAATACTTGTCACACCGCCCGGAATGATTATGGACTTAAGGGAATGACATGAGCTGAAGGCTTCCGCCCCAATACTTGTCACACTTCCGTTTATCGTAACAGACTGGAGAGACGTGCATCCGCCAAAAATACCGGCTGCCAGATATTCCATACTGCCCGGAATGGTTACGGAATCAAGGGAAGAACACGTCTTGAAGGCTTCTGCTTCAATCGCTGTTACCCCTTCCTCAATAGTAACGGACTTGAGCTTCACGCAGCCCCTAAAAGCACCGATACCCACTCTTGCACCGCCCGGAATGTTTGCCGACGTTAAGTCAAGGCAGTTCTCAAACGCTTGCTCTCCTATCCTTTCAATACCGTCGGGTATCACTACTTTCTGTAATCCCCTAACCCCTCTAAGCGCACCGCTGGCAATCACCTCAATTGTGTAATCTTCGTATTTATATGACACTGTCGGCATCAGATGCAGTTCCACAACCGGAAGAAGAGAATCCGCTCCGTAAACGACTGCCGTTAAATTCTTTTTATTATATACAAACTCTACGGGATAAATATCGGGAACCAAATATTTTTTATTCTTGTCATCTGCCCGGTTATAAGTATCATAGGTCACATGAACTTTACTATTCTCGTTAGGTAACACATCCATGCGGAACACCGGCACAGCGGCAGGATAATACAGATGCCTCAGGCTGCTGCACCCTGAAAATATTCCGGTACCCAGCTTTGACACATATTTAGGAATTTCAAAACGTTCCAGCGAGGTACAGTCTAAAAATGCTCCACTGCCAATTTCTTTCACACTCTCCGGAAGCGATATGTTTTTTAGACTTGTACAATAACTAAATGCGTGGTCCGCTATCTGTTCCAAACCGTCTTGAACAGTCACTGATTCTATACTCATATAGGCAAAAGCATAAGACCATTCTTTTAGGCCTTTGGGTACGGTAAGCTCTTTTACCTTCCAACAATGCCTAAACGCCTCGTGACCTATTCTTTCCAACGAATCCGGAAGATTGATAGATTCCAAGTTTTCACATGCGTTAAATGCAGAGAATCCTATGGCTGTATTACCCTGTATAGTAAGGTGTTTTAGGTATTTGCTCCCTGCAAATGCATTGAATCCAATAGATTCTACCGGTAGTTTTATGTACTGATCCTCCCCCCCCCAAGAACCACCATAAATAGTCAGAACCGCTTCGGCCGGTATAATAAGGTCCTCAGCGTAATATCCCGTCCCCATCCCCATATCATATCCGAGAACCCTGGCTGTTTTTTTCATAACAAGATATTCGTATACTATGCCATTATACTTAAAAGAATAATCGGCGGCGGCATAATCCGTAACCGTGAAAAGCATGACAAGAACCGACAGCATCCTGATTGCTTTCGGCATAAAATGCCGTATAGATTTTCGTACCATAATATATGACCTCTTATGTCAGTTAAAAAAAACGCCGCAAAGATAGAAAAAACCTGTTTGCAGAATGTCCCGAAGGGACAAAAGATTTCAGCCCCACATGAAGCCCTGCGGAATGTGGGGGAATGTGGGGACAGCGGAATGTGGGGTTAGCGGAATGTCCCGAAGGGACAAAAGATTTCAGCCCCACATGCAGCGAAGCGGAATGTGGGGGAATGTGGGGTCAATGGAACGATTGCCAATAAGTTCTATTGACTTCATGTGGGGCTGAAATCTTTTGTCCCTTCGGGACATCCTGCAAGCTGTAATTTCCAGCTCTTGGAAAGAACTCACGTTAATTTTGCTTTTTGCTCCCAAAAAACAGTGGAGCGGCAAAATCTTACGCTTCTGCTTTAAACACTTTTTCTGTTAGTTGGGCGAAATAGAAAATAATCCTGTACTTTTGCTTCCGTTTTTCAAAAACAGCAAAAGATGAAGCAGCTTTTTTTTATTTGTATATGTGCATGGCTGGCGGCAGGTACGGTTTCTGCCCAGCAGGCGGTTATTGCCGTAGAACAGCCTGTTCACGATTTCGGTGATATTAAGGAAGCAAACGGGAGGGTTTCGCATACGTTTGTGATTGCCAACCAAGGGGATGTGCCGCTGGTGATTAACCAAGTGATCGCTTCCTGCGGATGCACTACGCCGGAATGGACGAAAGAGCCGATTGCCCCCGGTAAGACAGGCAATGTGAAAGTGACTTTCGATCCGGAAAAACGTGTTGCCCCTTTCCAGAAAACCATTTCCATATACAGCAACGGGAAAACGGGCAGTTTTGTCCTTACCATCCGCGGGAATGTTATTGAATAACACCGGCCGGATAAAAACTACACACAGATGATAAAATTCAAACGGCTTGTCTGCACACTGACAGCGGTTTTATGCGTATGGGCGGCTGGTGCACAGAATGATGCTCAACTAAGTGTTGATGAGTCAATCTACAACTTCGGAGCGGTCAGTGAGTCGGATGGAACGGTCACTCATGTATTTGTCCTGAAAAATACGGGGAAAGCACCGTTGGCAATCACCCGTGTCACAGCATCCTGTGGATGCACCCGCCCCGAATATCCCCAAAAACCGATTGCGCCGGGCAAGACGGGCGAACTGAAAATCACCTTCGACCCCGCAGGTCATCCCGGTCTCTTCTACAAAACCATATCCGTTTACAGCAACGGCAAGTTAGGAAGCTACAGCTTAGCCATCAAGGGGGAGGTCAAGCCCAAAGTGCTTCAGCCGGTCTTAACTTATCCCTATTCAATAGGCGGATTGAAATTGCACGCCAAGACAATCCTTTTCAACGCTGTCCATTCGGGTGAAGCGTCAAGTGAGCGCATTGACATTCTGAATGATACGCAAACGCCGCTATCCGTCCGCCTCGGCAAGCCGTCCGATTACTTTACGACAGAAGTAACTCCCGCCGCCCTCCAATCGGGGCAGAAAGGCGAAATCATTATTAAGCTGTCTGAAAAAGCGGCTGACCGAAAAGGACGGGTCACGGCGGAACTGCCTGTGACCGTAGCCGTAGCCGGTCAAAAAGAGATAAGCGGACAGATACAGTTGGCGGCAAATCTCATTGACAATTTCAGCAAGCTTTCCGCCACGGAAAAAGCACAGGCACCGGAAGCCTCCCTATCGAACACGATACTCGAATTTGGTCAGTTGTCGGCAAAGGAGAAAAGCATTATTCCGCTTGTCGGCGGAAAAGTAACCGTTGCCTTTGACATCACAAACACAGGCAAGTCTCCGCTTCTCATCTACAGCGTGACGAGCGACGACCTCCGTTTGGACATCTCCGGTGGCAAGCGCGAACTGAAACCGGGAGCCTCGACAACAGTCAAAGTCACCCTCCGCCCGAAAGATATAAAGACACGCATGGAATCGCTCGTCAATATCGTTTGCAATGACCCGAACGGGCCTGTGCGGCTGATTAAGGTGACGGCATATAGGTGAGTCGGTCAATCTTTTCTTTTAATCCCCGATAATCTTGCTATTATAGAGGATGAATACACTCGCCGGATGAAACAGAGGATTGGAAGTTTTAGACATCCTGCATAACATCAGTTAATCATTAACTGTTTCAATCTTTCCATCAGCATCATATTTCAGTTCTGCCACTTTCAGGCTGCGAAGCCATGTAATCCCGCCTGACGGAACGCAATCGTGGTGGAAGAGATACCATTTGCCCTTAAATTCGACAATAGCATGGTGTGTCGTCCATCCGACAACCGGCTTGAGGATAACGCCTTGATAGGTAAAAGGCCCGTAAGGGTTGTCGCCCGTGGCGTAGCACAGCAGATGCGTATCGCCGGTGGAATAGGAAAAATAATACCTGCCGTTGTATGTATGCACCCATGAGGCTTCAAAGAAACGCCGCTCCGTGTCGCCTGCCGTAAGCGGCTTGCCTGTGCTGTCCAAAAGGACGAGGTCGCGCGGCTCTTCGGCAAATTCCAGCATATCCTCCCGCAACCGTACAATCTTGGGACAGAGAGCCAGTTCGCTGCCGGTCGGGAGGATGCCGTGTTCCTGCGCCTTGTTGTTACGGTAGCGTTGCAGTTGTCCGCCCCAGAGTCCGCCGAAATACATGTAGAAGTTCCCGTCGCCATTGTCCAACACGGCGGGGTCGATGCTGTAACTGCCCTTTATCGGGTTGCTTTCGGGGATAAAGGGGCCTTCGGGATTGTCGCCGACGGCAACGCCGATGCGGAAAATGTCGGTCTTGTCTTTCAACGGGAAGTACATATAGTATTTGCCGTTTCGGTATGCCACATCGCAATCCCACAGCTGGCGACCTGCCCAGGGGATGTTCTTCACGTCCAGCACAACGCCGTAGTCGGTTATTCCCCCCTCTATATCTTCCATTGAAAAAACATGATAATCCCGCATGTCGAAATGGTCGCCATTGTCATTTTCGGGGATGCCGCTTTCCCTGTCGTGTGAAGGATAGATAAACAATTTCCCGTCAAACACATGAACCGCCGGATCAGCCATATAATCATCCGGCACCAAATAAGCAGGTTTCTTCATCATTTTGTATATTAAAAGTTGAGGCAAAGATAACTTTTGCCATTATTTCGTGTACGTTTGCGTTCCGGTAATTAAAAAGTAAAGAAAGATGGGAAATCAATCAGGCGAATCGTTGAAGGAAGCCATTGACCGGTTGCGGAAAGAAAAGAATGCGGTCATCTTGGCGCACTATTATCAAACGGGGGATATTCAGGACATAGCCGACTGTGTGGGTGACAGCCTTGCGCTGGCGCAATGGGCGGCAAAGACGGACGCGGATATTATCGTGCTCTGCGGTGTTCACTTCATGGGCGAAACGGCTAAGATACTCTGTCCCGACAAGAAAGTGCTGGTGCCTGATTTGGCGGCGGGCTGTTCGCTGGCAGACAGCTGTCCGGTTCCCGCCTTTGCCGAGTTTGTACGCCAACATCCCGACCATACGGTCATCTCCTACGTAAATACAACGGCAGCGGTCAAAGCCGTGACCGATGTGGTGGTTACCTCTACCAATGCCCGGCAGATTGTGGAGAGCTTCCCGCAGGATGCCAAAATCATATTCGCTCCCGACCGCAATCTGGGCAATTACATCAACAGCCTGACAGGACGCAAGATGCTTCTGTGGGACGGTGCCTGCCATGTGCATGAAAAGTTTTCCCTCGAAAAGATACTGGAACTGAAACGGGAATATCTCGACGCCGAAATAATCACCCATCCGGAATGTAAACGCCCCGTGATACAAGTCTCCGACTTCGTCGGCTCTACCGCCGCTCTTATCAGCTACACCATGCGGTCGGACAAGCAGCAATTCATTGTGGCAACCGAAAGCGGCGTCATCCACGACATGCGCAAGAAAAGCCCCGACAAACTCTTCATCCCTGCCCCGCCCAATGACAGCACCTGCGCCTGCAACGAATGTAACTTCATGCGCCTGAACACGATGGAAAAACTGTATAGCTGTCTGAAAAACGAAGCACCCGAAATATGCGTGGACAAGGCGATTGGCGACAAAGCCGTCCTGCCCGTCAAACGGATGCTGGAGCTGTCGGCGCAGTTGGGATTATAACTTGCCGGCAGCCTCTTCCCCCGCAAATTCCATGAGGTAGGCTTTGATGAAACCGTCAATCTTCCCGTCCATCACCCCGTTCACATCGGAAGTCTGGTAATTGGTGCGGTGGTCTTTCACACGTCGATCATCAAATACATAACTGCGGATTTGGGAACCCCATTCAATCTTCTTTTTCCCCGCTTCCACCTTCTGCTGCTCTGCCATGCGCTTTTGCAAAGCTATGTCGTAGAGCATGGAGCGCAACAGGCGCATGGCATTCTCGCGGTTGTCTAACTGTGAACGGCTTTCGGTGTTTTCGATAAGGATTTCGCGGGTCTCCTCCGTGTCAGGGTCTTTGTAGTTGTAACGCAGGCGGACACCGGTTTCCACCTTGTTTACATTCTGACCGCCGGCTCCTCCCGAACGGAAAGTGTCCCACGTATAATCAGCGGAGTTGATTTCTATCTCAATCGTATCGTCCACCAGCGGTGTAGCGAAAACAGAAGCGAAAGAAGTCATGCGCTTCCCCTGCGCATTGTAGGGAGATACGCGGACGAGGCGGTGCACGCCGTTTTCCCCTTTCAGGTAGCCGTAGGCGTAATCGCCCTCTATCTGCATGGTCACGGTCTTGATGCCCGCTTCGTCGCCGTCTTGCAGGTTGTTGACAGTCAGTTTGTAACCGTTGCTTTCCGCCCAGCGCATATACATGCGCATGAGCATGGAAGCCCAATCCTGACTTTCCGTGCCGCCGGCTCCTGAGTTGATTTTCAGGATGCAACTCATCTGGTCGGCTTCCTGCCGGAGCATATTGCGAAATTCGAGGTTTTCGACTGCTGCCAATGCCTTCGCGTAGGCGGCATCCGCTTCTTCCTCGCCGACAATACCTTCCTTGACGTATTCGTAGGCTAATTCCACTTCCTCGCAGGCGGCGTGAACCTCATTGTAAAGTTCAATCCACTTTTTCAGTTCCTTTACCACCTTCATCTGGATTTCGGCTCTTTTGGAGTCTTCCCAGAAGGCAGGGTCTTGGGTGCGTAATTCTTCTTCTTCGAGACGGATTGTTTTGCCGTCTATGTCAAAGGTACCCCCTCAACGCGCCCCCGCGTTCCAACACACTGTGCAGTTGGTCTGATGTAATCATGATTGTATTTATTTTTGAAATTGAGCGGCGAAGATATTATTATCTATTGAAAAGGCTTAGTTTTGCCCGCTCAAATTAAAAAATAATAACAGAAGGGAGATGGACAAAATCAGCCTGAACGGCAAGGAGTTTGAGTTATTTTTATCTGAAAAGCAAATCAAAGAAGCCATTCATGCAATGGCTGTCCGTATTAAAGTTGATATGGAGGGTATCAATCCGGTGTTTGTAAGTATATTGAACGGAGCATTTATGTTTACCGCCGAGTTGATGCGCCAATTAGATGGTCCGTATGAGCTGGTTTTTGCCCGCTATTCTTCTTATCGGGGAACTGCCACAACGGGAAAGGTCATGGAGATCATGCCGATAACAACGGATATTAGCGGACGGACGATTGTATTGCTGGAGGATATTGTTGATACAGGCACCACCATGCAATATGTCATCAACAAACTCAAACAGGAAGGCACAACCGATGTCCGCTTGGCAACCATGCTGTTCAAGCCCGAAACGTTGGAGTGCGATCTTGCGCCGGACTATGTCGGCTTGGAAATACCGCCCGATTTTATCGTCGGATATGGCTTGGACTACAACGGGACGGGACGCACGTTCAAGGATATTTATAAGCTGGTAGCTGAAAGTAATACCAGGTAGCCAGAGTAGTCAAGTAATTAACGTGAGTTCGATATGAGAACAGGAAATTACGGCTTGCAGGATGTCCCGTAGGGACAAAAGATTTCAGCCCCACATGAAGCGAAGCGGAATGTGGGGTTAAGAGGATGACACCGTTAGGAAAGTTCTGAAAGAACGACCGAATATTATATGTTTGTAAATCATCATTTGTATCGTCCTTGCAGGACTCCATCGGGTCGCCCTTTTCGTTAACCCCACATTCCGCTGCGCTTCATGTGGGGCTGAAATCTTTTGTCCCTACGGGACATCCTGCAAGCCGTAATTTCCTGTTCCTTATATCGAACTCACGTTAGTTAAATCGCCCATCACAGCCCGTACAATTTCAACCGCCTTTACACGTTATCATACGGATAACAGAAAAGCGTATGAAACTGATATTTGCCACAAACAACAAGCATAAATTGGAAGAAGTGCGGCGTATGTTGCCGGACGGTATTGAACTTGTCAGCCTTGCCGACATTAACTGTCGGGAGGAGATTCCTGAAACGGCGGATACGCTGGAAGGGAACGCTCTGCAAAAGGCGCGTTACGTCAAGGAGCATTATGGGTACGACTGTTTTGCCGATGATACGGGCCTGGAAGTGGAGGCGTTGGACAATGCTCCCGGTGTCCGCTCCGCCCGCTATGCGGGAGCGGGGCACGATTCTGAAGCCAATATGCTGAAACTGCTGGGCAATATGCAGGGAAAGGAAAACCGGACAGCCCGCTTCCGCACTGTCATCGCTCTACTGTCAGACGGTAAGGAACATCTCTTTGACGGCATTGTTAAAGGGAGGATTATCGAAGAGAAGCGGGGCGAAGGGGGCTTCGGATACGATCCGCTCTTTGTGCCCGACGGCTATGAGGGGACATTTGCCGAGTTGGGCAGCGAGGTAAAGAACGCCATTAGCCACAGAGCATTAGCCGTGCTGAAGTTGTGCGCTTTCCTGTCTGCCCTGTGTATCCTGCTCGTCCTTTGCGTATGCGGCACGCAACATGTTTCCGCACAAGCCGTCGGCACATGGAAATCCTATATGTCCTATTACACGACCACAGCCGTGGCGGAAGCCGCCGACAACGTTTTTGCCATAGCCGGCAACTCCCTTTACAGCTACGGAAAAGAGGATCAAAGCCTCCGTACCTATTCCAAAGAAAACGGACTGAGCGATACCAAAATCAGCCGCATAGGATACAGTGCCGAAATGAATACGCTCCTCATCCTTTACGACAATGGGAACATTGACCTGCTGACGGACAAAGGCATTTACAACATTCCCCACCTGATGCTTAACACGGTGGTACAGGACAAGGCGGTGAACAATATCTTTTTCTATAAGGAATACGCCTGTCTCTCCGCCAACTTCGGTATTATGCTTGTCAATCTGTCCAAGCGGGAGATAGCGGACACCTATCGACTGAACAGCCCCGTTTATTCGGTTTGCGTTTACGATGGCAAGATGTTTGCCGCCACTTCGGACAAGGTGCTTTCCGCCCCCATGAGCAGCAACCTGCTGGACAGGAATAATTGGGAAACTTATACGCTTGACAACGCCGAAATAGGCAGCAGCATCCGCCAGATATGCCTTTTCCAAGAGGCTCTCTGCTTTTTCCAAGAAGGTGCGGGAGTGTATTACCGCCAAAAAGGCGGGGAAGTCCGCCCGTTGCTGAAAGACAACACCGTGAAGGACATGACCCTGCAAAACGGCGAATTGATACTCTACCGCCCGAACAATGCCGTAGCCTTCTCCTCGCTGACGGAACGCCGGACGCTCAACGTCGGTGCTCTCTCCGGTATCTCGTCCCTGCACGACGGTATCTATTGGACAGCCTCCGGCGAGGAAGGGCTGAAAGGCTTTCGCAAGAAAGGAAACGAGGGCGAGTACGAATGGTTCGTGTCCGGTCTCCTCATCAACAGCCCGAAGCGGGATTTGGCGGCGTACATGACCTTTCACAATCAGAAGCTGCTGGTGGCAGGCGGCGGGTTTTGGGCTGACCGTTACAGGAATCCGGGTACGCTCATGGTGTACGAAAACAATCAATGGCATAACTTCAACGAGACGGCGATAGGCAAGGAAAGCGGTATCTGGTTCGCAGACGCGACCTGTGTAGCCGTTGACCCCCGCGATGAAAATCACTACTATGTTTCCACATGGGGGGAAGGTGTTTACGAGTTTAAGGACAACGCTTACGTCAAACTGCACAACCAGAAAAACAGCCCGTTGGAATCATCATGGAACAATTATAATACTTTTGTTCGTGTAAGCGGTCTTGCCTTTGACAAGAACAACAACTTGTGGATGAACAACGTCGACGGCTCCGTGACTTCACATGTAAAAGTGCTGAAGCCCGACGGGACATGGCTCGCCTACAAGTACAGTGCACTGCCGTCAATGCCGATTTTGGACAAAGTGCTTGTCACCCGCAACAATCATGTATGGATGAACTCAATGCGGATAAATGCCGGCATACTGGTCATTGACGGCAAGGGTACGGACGACAGCTCCGATGACATTGCCAACTTCTACTCCTCTTTCCTAAGCTCGTCAGACGGACAAATCAGCCCCTCCAATTATTACTGCATGGCGGAAGACCTGAACGGGCAAATCTGGCTGGGCACCAGCCTCGGTCCCGTCATCTGCCCCAGCCCCGCCAACGCCATCGAAAACAGGGAACAGATGCGTGCCAACCGGATTGTCCGCACGGACGACAACGGTATAAATGGCTACTTCCTTGATGGTGAAAGCGTGCGAGCCATCGCCGTGGACGGTGGCAACCGCAAATGGCTCGGCACACAAAGTTCCGGCTTGCTCATCGTTTCGGAAAACGGGAGTGAAACCGTCGAACATTTCACCACCGACAACTCCCCTCTCCCTTCCAACTTCATCCAAAGCATCGCCATTAATCCCCAAACGGGCGAAGCCTTCATCGGCACCGACAAGGGCATCGTTTCCTACATGAGTGGCGCACCAGCAGGTCATGCGGACTATTCCGCCGTCTATGCCTTTCCCAACCCCGTCCGCCCCGACTATCAAGACCAAGTCACCATTACCGGACTGATGCCGAACTCCAACGTCAAAATCACCGACCTCAACGGCAATCTTATCATCCAAGGCACATCAACCGGCGGACAATTCACATGGAATTGCAGCCGGCGCAACGGCGAGCGCGTTGCCACCGGCATCTACCTTGTCCTTTCCGCCACCGAAAATGCTGCCGAAAGCGTGGTAACCAAGATTATGGTTGTCAAATAAGAGGCGTTATTCTTCTATCCGGTCGATGATTTCCTGCGCAAAGGGTTTGGTTTTTGGAGGGAAGAAAGCCACCCAGTTGCCCTCTTCGTCAATCAGAAACTTCTGGAAGTTCCAAGTCACTTCGGCATCCTCTTTCCCGTTCTCGCTTTTCTTTGTCAGCCATCGGTAAAGAGGGGCGATGTCGTCGCCTTTGACGGATATTTTCGCCATCATCGGGAAAGTAACATCGTAGGTGTCGGTGCAGAAGGCTTTTATTTCGGCGTTGCTGCCCGGTTCCTGTGCGCCGAAATTGTTGGCGGGGAAGCCGACAACAACGAACTTGTCGCTGCCGTACTTGGCATACAAAGCCTGCAAATCCTCGTACTGCGGGGTGAGACCGCATTTGGAAGCAACGTTTACCACCAATACTTTCTTTCCTTTCAGTTCGGATAAGGAGAAGTTGTCGCCGTCGATAGTCTGCACGGTGAAATCATGGAAGTTCTTGTTTTGTGCCGCTGCGGTAAACGATAATGCCGCTGCCGCAAAAAGGAGAAGGGATGCTTTCATGCTGTTATTTTTTAATGTATTAATGAAGTTGAGCGAAAACTTGCTCCGTTGCGTGGTCGTCCCTTCGGGTAAGGTGTCTTAAACTTCCAATCCCCTGTTTCATATATAGCGAATTTATTCATTCTCTTAACAACGAGATTATCTGTGAGATTGCCTTTCGTCCGACTCTCCAAATCCTTCATAAAAACACCCTCAGGACAACGTTTGAACCTAACCGCAGAAAGGCGATCTTTATCACTTGTCCGCACAAGCAAAGGTAAAATCAATACGTAAGCAGTTGCTCCGTGCGATGAATTTTCTGGTCGCTTAAACTTACAACCACCCAAAAGGGATTCTGATTATATCGCTTGAAACATTCCGTACCCTCTTCCCGTTTGCAAGTTTATCCCGCTCCTATTCCATAGTATTGACAAATCGAAGATTTGAACCATCCGTTTATTCTTAAATTCAATCTCTTGTTCGGCTCTTTCAAACAGGTGTCAATGCTCTTTTTTGACAATCTTTAAGTAAAGCAGGCGTATGACCGGTGTCCCGGACACAACCATAATTGCTTTCACATACCGCCCTGTTTAATTTCGTATTGTTATCACCTAATCACAACGGGGAGGCTGCCCTCTTTCTTTTCCGTTGCCGCCAAAAACGCTTTAATGTCGGTGCCGTTCCAACCTGGAGACACTGAAATGTCCAAGACCTTGACATCACTCCTCTTCACCGGAACATCAGACTGCTTTTCTGTGTTTACACCCTAAGACACCAGCATTTTCCCGCTCCCCGACATCATACTTTCATCTGTTATTCGGGCATATTCATCCTCCGATTCTTTACAGATACTGTAACCGCTCTTCTTCGCCTGATTCCCGATACTGTTTGACCTGGTATTTTCTCCGGTTTCCGGACAAAGGATTCATTCACATAGTTTGGAATGTCAACCGCACTGCGAAAACCGCAACGGGCGTGACCGTAAAGGTTGATGCTTGAAGAAATGATAAAAACCGGATATTGATGCCGTTCTGTCGGTTCTCGGGCAATCGTTCCGTTAAGAAAGTTTTTTAACCCCAAGCATGCTGCTTTTAAGGCTTTCGACCGTTTCTCTCTTGTGACAGACTTGCCACCAACGATTTACTCTTGGGCTTTTCACTCTGCAATTTCAATTTTACAACCTTCAATTTCTCCGTTAATTCTTCTTCTTTACTTTTCATTAACCCGTAGTGCATTTAGGCAATACAGATTTTTAAGTTGTTAATATTCTTGTTATTTAGTTTGTTAATCAATTGAATCACCGTCAGTGCCATTATTTTTGAGAGTATTCCGTTTTTGAACCCGTCAAAAGAGTTAGCATGGTTTCTGCGAATCATGAATTGGTCACAGAGTTGCGAGAACAAGGTTTCCATTCGCTTTCCGGTTTTACGAAAGAGGAAATCCTGTTTTACATGTCCGTGCCGGTTACAACGCATGGGAACTTCCAATTTTATCCGTGAAGACTCGAACAAATCCGGTTGATACCTGACACTCAAATAGGCTTTGTCGGCAGGCACAACACAATTCCCATGATTGATCCTTATATCCTTCGGATAATGAATGTCATGCACGGATGCTTTTGTCA
>LBCX01000273.1 GCA_001657575.1 Bacteroidales bacterium Barb4 | reverse complement strand
CCATGCGAAAGTCCTCTATGGAACTTGGATAACTGTATATTGAGTCCATAACTCAAAGTATCAATTTCGTGCGGTTGTCCTGGGCGGAAACGGGTTCGGTTATCTCTTAAAAGCATAAGGAACGAAGAGCTGTTTAGAGCTAAACAGGTTGAATCGGACAAGTTTATGGAGCGGTACAAAACCGGATTTATTGATCTTCGCTTTGCCGGCGAGAGTCATTTCGGGCTGACCCTGAATGTTCCGTATGCGCGGCAGCATAAGGACAGGCCTGTTTTGCTTCCCGCCGCCAAAGGCAGATGAATCCTGACTGCCAACTCTCTTCCCGAATGTTTGAAGGGTCAGTGAATCCGGATGCGGCAGTTGTCGTTTCAGATGAATTTGCAAAGCAGATAACCATGCAAACAGCGGAGGTACTTGATAATGCGCCGATACATCGCAGTAAAAAGTTCACGGATAAGGCTGCCCAACGGGCTAAAATGGATTTACAAATCCGGTTTCTGCATCCTTATTCGCCCGAACTAAACAAAACAGAGATGCTCCGACGGTTCATAAAGTACAACCGGCTTCCTTTTGAGGCCTTTCTTAACTTTCAAAATCTCAAGGGCAGACTCACTGATGCCCTTCATAAAATTGGTTCAGAATGTCAAATTAAATTTTATTGATTACTTATAGTAGCGTGCAGCCAAAAAAAACCTGAAAGACGATATACCTGTTTATTATCCTGGATTTCTTTGTTGTTCCCGCGCCTTCTTTTCTCCTGATTCTATTGCAAATTTATGGGATACTTCCTTAATTTTAACAAGTGGGCAAACATACGAGGATACACCATATCCCTAAATCCTCTATTTTTGCGGGCATTAAAAAACAGAGGATATGGACACAAATAAATTCGTAAACCGCCACGCGGGGATTAGGGCGGAGGATATGCCCGCCATGCTGCAAACCGTTGGGGCGGAGTCGTTGGAGCAGTTGATTGAGCAGGTTGTGCCGGCTGGTATCCGCTTGGAGAAGCCGCTGGATTTGCCCGAGCCGATGACCGAGCGCGAACTGGCGGAACATCTGGCGGAGCTGGCATCCAAGAACGAGGTGTTTACATCGTATATAGGCATGGGGTGGTATGACACGGTTTGCCCGCCGGCTATCCTGCGTAATGTGTTTGAGAATCCGGTGTGGTACACTTCCTATACGCCCTATCAGGCGGAGGTGTCGCAGGGGCGGCTGGAGGCTTTGCTGAACTTTCAGACCGTTATCAGCGAGCTGACAGCTTTGCCGCTGGCGAACTGTTCGCTGCTTGATGAGGCGACCGCTGCTGCCGAGGCGGTGACCATGTTTTACGGTGCGCGTAGCCGTGCGCAGGTAAAGGACGGTGCGGATACGGTGTTTGTGGACAGGAATGTGTTTGAGTCCACGCTTGCGGTCATTCATACGCGGATGGCTCCGCAGGGGATACGGGTGGTTGTCGGCGATTACAGGGAGTTTGCCCTGACGGCTGAGGTCTTTGCCGCCGTCCTGCAATATCCGGATGCGGACGGGCAGATAGCGGATTATGCGGATTTCACGGCAAGGGCGAAGGCGGCAGGAACGAAGACAGCTGTTGCCGCCGACCTGTTAAGCCTTGTGTTGCTTGCGCCTCCGGGCGAATGGGGGGCGGACGTGGTGTTCGGGAGCAGTCAGCGTTTCGGCATCCCTATGTTTTACGGGGGGCCTTCCGCCGGTTATTTTGCCTGCAAGGACGAGTACAAGCGGTCGATGCCCGGACGTATCATCGGCATTTCCAAAGATACTTACGGGCACACGGCTTACCGTTTGGCTTTGCAGACGCGCGAACAGCATATCAAGCGCGAAAAGGCGACCTCCAACATCTGCACCGCACAGGCCTTGCTTGCCACTATGGCGGGCTTTTACGCCGTTTACCACGGTGCAGAAGGGCTTTGCGACATAGCAAGCCGCATCCATTCCCAAGTCGGATTCCTGTCCGGCGAATTGGAGAAACTCGGTTACAAGCAGTTGAACAGCGACTATTTCGATACCCTGAAAATAGCCTTGCCACCGCACGCCTCTTTCAATACCCTGCACGAGACGACGTTGGATTGTCGCGTAAACCTGCGCTACTTTGAGAGCGGCGAAGTCGGCATCAGTCTTGATGAAACTACGCAGCCCGCCGACATCGGCGTTCTGCTCTACATCTTCTCTACCGCCGTCGGCAAAGATTATATGCTGACCGAAGCCGTTCCGGCAAAGACATACTTCCGCCCCACATTTGCTCGCACCTCTCCCTTTCTGCAACAGGACGTATTCAAGAAATACCGGACGGAAACGGAACTTATGCGCTACATCACCCGTCTGGGTCACCGCGACATATCGCTGGCACAGTCCATGATTGCGTTAGGCTCATGCACCATGAAGCTGAACGCCGCCTCCGAGATGCTCGCCCTGAGCCGTCCCGAATTTCAGAACATCCACCCCTACGCTCCCGAAGAGCAGACGGAAGGATACAAGGAACTTATCGAAAACCTCTCTGCTTATCTGATTGAAATAACAGGTCTCAAAGGCATCAGCCTGCAACCGAACTCCGGTGCAGCAGGTGAATACGCGGGTCTCCGCATCGTCCGCTCTTATTTAGACAGTATCGGGCAGGGACACCGCAGCGTCGTCCTTCTCCCCGCTTCCGCACACGGAACAAACCCGGCAAGTGCCGTCCAATGCGGCTTCTCCACCGTCACGGTAAACACCGACGAGCAGGGCAACATTGACCTCCAAGACTTTCGCGACAAAGCCGAAGCACACAAAGACCGTCTGGCGGCAACCATGATCACCTATCCCTCCACTCACGGCATATTTGAAGCGGACATCAAGGAAATGTGCCGCATCGTACACGCCTGCGGCGGACAAGTCTATATGGACGGTGCCAATATGAACGCACAGACGGGCTTGACCAACCCCGGCACAATCGGAGCCGACGTATGCCATCTCAACCTCCACAAGACCTTTGCTTCCCCCCACGGCGGTGGCGGGCCCGGTGCAGGGCCTGTCTGCGTAGCCGGACACCTGTTGCCCTTCCTCCCCTCACACCCCGTCACACAAGGAAGCCGCCTGAATACTGTTGCCTCAGCTCCCTACGGCAGTGCCGGCATCCTTTCCATCACCTACGCCTACATCCGCCTGCTGGGTGCGGAGGGATTGGCAACCGCCACCAAGATTGCCATCCTGAACGCCAACTACCTTGCCGCCAAGCTCAAAGCCGCATACGGCATCGTCTATACGGGCAGCACCGGACGGGTCGGACACGAGTTAATCCTCGAATGCCGCCCGCTGAAAGAACGCTCCGGCATTGACGAGACCGACATCGCCAAACGCCTGATGGACTTCGGCTATCACGCTCCCACCCTCTCCTTCCCCGTTCACGGCACACTGATGATAGAGCCTACCGAAAGCGAAAGCAAGGCGGAACTTGACCGTTTCATTGAAGTATTGGAATGTATCCGCGGGGAAATCCTTGAAGTGGAAAGCGGCACAGCCTCCACCACTGACAACGTCCTGAAAAACGCCCCCCACCCTGAATACGAGGTGACCGCTGACGAATGGCATCACGCATATCCTCGCAGTAAAGCTGCTTTCCCGCTTCCATGGCTGCATGACAGCAAGTTTTGGATAAACACTGCCCGCGTTGATAATGCCTACGGCGACAGGAACTTGGTGGCGACCATCAGCTGATGCTATACGGAAGCCCTACGTTTCAATAAACGCGAGTTCTTTATAAGAGCCGGAAATTACGGCTTGCAGGATGTTCCGAAGGGACAAGAGATTTCAGCCCCACATGGAGCGAAGTGGAATGTGGGGTTAAGGCAAGTACATATCAATGCTGAAATCTTCCGTCCCTTCGGGTAGAGTGTCCAAAATCAGAAATCCGCCTGTCAATAAAATCATTATC
>LBCX01000272.1 GCA_001657575.1 Bacteroidales bacterium Barb4 | reverse complement strand
TTCTGCGGGCATCCCCCTTTTCAGATAGACGGCAACTTCGGCGGCTGTGCCGGTATCGCCGAGATGCTGCTGCAAAGTCAGACGGGGGAGATTGAGCTTTTGCCCGCACTGCCTGCGGCATGGTCTGACGGCAGTTTCAGTGGACTGAAAGTGCGCGGCGGCGGGGAAGTGTCCGCCAAATGGTCGGGCAGACGGCTGACGGAAGCTCGTCTGAAAGCAACCGTTCCCGGACGTTTCGCTATCCGGCTGCCTGCTGAATCCGCCCACCTCACGCTCAAGAAAAACGGCAAGGCAGCCTCACTTCCTGTCAGCAACGGACTGCTGACGGTTGAGTTGAAGGCAGGGGAGGAACTGATGATTCTTTATTCCGGTAGTTAGTAGCAAGTAATTGCATTGTGACATAAAAAATACACTTGTTTCTGCAATATGCTCGAACTTGACAAACGTTCCGTCACATATCTGCCCGGTGTAGGTACCCGGAAAGCTGCCGTTCTCAAAAAAGAGGCGAACATTGCTTCCTACGAGGATCTGCTGTATTATTTCCCGTATAAATATATTGATCGCACGCACTTCTACAAGGTATGCGAGGTGAACGGCGACCTGCCCTACATCCAGCTGAAGGGGCGTATTCTTCAATTTGACACGGTCGGCGAGGGACGCAGCAAGCGTCTCGTTGCAAAGTTCTCGGACGGCACGGGCGTTATTGATTTGGTATGGTTCAAAGGCTTGCAATACATTACCGACAAATACCGTCCCGGCGTTGAATACATTATTTTCGGGAAGCCGACGGAGTTCGGGCGGTTGATTAACATTCCGCATCCGGAGATTGACGCCATCGAACAGTCCGATCAGGTGACGGGCGGCATGGTTCCGTTTTACAACACGACGGAGGCGATGAAAAAGGCTTTCATTCACTCCCGCGCCATTCAGGATATGCAGTACGCCCTGTTGAGCAGCCTGAATTGGGAGATGCCGGAAACCCTCCCGCCGCATATCCTGTCCCGTACCGGAATGATTTCCCTGCCGGAAGCCATGCGCAACATTCATTTCCCCCAATCGACGGAAATGTTGCAGAAAGCCCGCCTGCGCTTGAAGTTCGACGAGCTTTTTTACATACAGCTAAACATTCTGCGCACCGCC
Source organism: Bacteroidales bacterium Barb4 (assembly GCA_001657575.1). Lineage (GTDB taxonomy): Bacteria > Bacteroidota > Bacteroidia > Bacteroidales > Tannerellaceae > Barb7. The sequence goes on along the minus strand of LBCX01000272.1, from coordinate 2,819 downwards.
GATTTGCGCAAGCGCAAATTGCGGGGCATTGTCTTTCCGAAGGTCGGGCACTATTTCAACACGTTTTACAGTAAATACCTGCCGTTCGAGCTGACCGGCGCACAGAAGCGCGTCATGCACGAGATACGTGCCGACATGGGCAGCGGACGGCAGATGAACCGCCTGTTGCAAGGCGACGTGGGCAGCGGTAAAACCCTTGTCGCCCTTTTGGCGATGCTGCTGGCTGTCGATAATAACTATCAGGCTTGCATGATGGCACCGACGGAGATATTGGCGGGGCAACATCTTGTTACCATTCTGTCTTTTCTCAAGGATATGGACATTAAAGTCGCCCTCCTCACCGGTTCCACGAAGAAGAAGGAGCGAAACAGGATACTCCCTGCCATTGCGACGGGTGAGATACAGATCGTCATCGGCACTCATGCCCTGATAGAAAAGACGGTTGCATTCGCCTCGCTCGGTTTGGTCATCATTGACGAGCAGCACCGCTTCGGCGTCGAGCAACGCGCCCGTTTGTGGACGAAAGACAGCACCGTCCCGCACGTCCTTGTGATGACGGCAACGCCCATTCCCCGCACCTTGGCAATGACATTATACGGCGACCTTGACGTTTCCGTCATCGACGAACTCCCCCCCGGTCGCAAGCCGATAAAAACGCTTCACCGCTACGACAACAAGAAAGCCGAACTCTACGGTTTCCTCCGCAAGGAAATCAACCTCGGACGGCAGGCTTACATCGTTTATCCCCTGATTGAGGAAAGCGAAAAGACGGATTACAAGAATCTGGAGGAAAACTACGCGCTCTTCAAGGAAGTCTTTCCGGAGTTTTCCGTCAGCATGGTTCACGGTCGCATGAAGCCTGCCGAAAAGGAGGAGGAGATGCAGAAGTTTGTTTCCGGCAAATCGCAGATATTGATGGCGACGACGGTGATAGAGGTCGGCGTGAATGTGCCGAACGCTTCCGTGATGGTGATAGAAAGTGCCGAACGCTTCGGACTTTCCCAGTTGCATCAGTTGCGCGGACGTGTCGGTCGCGGTGCGGAGCAATCCTACTGCATCCTCGTCACTTCCTACAAGCTGAGCAACGAGACTCGCAAACGCCTCGAAATAATGGTAAACAGCAGTGATGGCTTTGAAATAGCTGAAGCCGACCTGCGCCTGCGCGGTCACGGCGATTTGGAAGGAACGCGCCAGAGCGGCGAAGGCTTGGACTTGAAGATTGCCGACCTTGCCGCCGACGGGCAGATACTCCAATACGCCCGCACCATCGCCCAAAAGGTGCTGGAGGAAGACCCCGAACTCCTTTCCGAAGCCAACCGGACGGCGGCGGAACGGCTGAAAGCCCTTTTTTCCCGCAAAATCAATTTCGGAATGATCAGTTAGTAACGAGGCGCGTTAGCGTTCCTCACTTGTCCGTTTTCCGATAAATCAGACTGAACAGATTGTCGGGAGCAAAGACTTCATTCGCTGTCTGCCGGATGTCCTCCGCTGTCAGCTTCTCTATTTCGGCGAACAGCTTCGGCAGGGAATCGTAACGGTTGTAATGCAGAAAGCTCTTGCCCAGTGAGAGGAAGATACCTTCCCTGTTGTCGCCCGAAACGCCTAATTGACCGACGGCTTGCTTCTTGGCTGCCGCAAGTTGCGAGGGGGAGAGGGCATTTTCGCGCAGGTCGGACAGTGTCTTATGTACCAGCCGGAGGGACTTGTCCAAGTTCTTCGGGTCAGTGCCGAAATAGATGGCGGCAAGTCCCGTGTCGGTATAAGAAGTGACGTTGGACTCAATGGTATAAACCAGCCCGTTCTTCTCCCGCAGGGAAACGTTCAGCCGGCTGTTCATTCCCGGACCGCCCGCTATATTGTTGAGCAGGAAAAGGGCAACCCTCTTTTCGTCAAACATGCTGTACGCACGTCCCCCTATCAGTACATGAGCTTGATGCGTATCCTTTTGCACACACTCGGAACGGGGGACAGGGGCAGAAGAGGGGGCAGGACGTTCACGCTTCACAAAGGGCAAGCGGATACCGCCCACCGTCTGTTCCGCCAGCCTGACAATCTTTCCAAAGTCTTTCCGCCCCATGGAAAAGAACACCATATTCTCCGGCACATAGAAGCGGCGGACAAACGACTTCCCCGCTTTGGAATCAAAACGAAGGACAGAGGCTGCATCGCCGAGTATGTTATGTCCCAACGCATGACCGCCGAAAAGCAGGTTCTCAAACTCATCGAAGATAAGTTCGGCGGGACTGTCCTCATACGAATTAATCTCGTCACAGATCACATCCGCCTCCTTCTCTATCTCCTGTGCAGGAAATTGTGAGCCGAACACCAGATCGGCAAGCAGGTCGAACGCCCGCCCGTAGTGTTCCTCCATGAAGACGGAATAGATGAAGGTTTCTTCTTTGGTAGTGTAGGCATTCAGTTCCCCGCCCACGTTCTCCATGCGGTTGAGGATATGCCAAGCCTTGCGGCGGGCGGTACCTTTGAAAAGCAGATGTTCCGTGAAGTGCGCAAGACCGAACTCATCCTCCGCCTCATCCCTCGCCCCCGCATTGACGGCAAAGCCGCAGTAGGAAACAGGCGAATCCGCCGGCAGATGAACTATGCGAAGCCCGTTCGGCAATTGGTGCGAATGATAGTGCATATCCCTTTACTTATTTTGAGGGGCAAAGATAGAATAATGCAAGATTTCAGCCCTGCATGAAGCGAAGCGGAATGTGGGGTTTAGGTTTTCTATTTTTAGGTAATTATATATCAGTTTACAGTATTTCGGGAAGCCCTTTGTTGTTTTTGAGAACCCCTATTCTTATGATTCACGCAAG
>LBCX01000039.1 GCA_001657575.1 Bacteroidales bacterium Barb4 | reverse complement strand
AGCGAATAGGCGTAGACCGTCCCCCCGACGGCAAACAGGAAGCCGCCTGCACCCGCCAGCGTTATCCCCGGCAGGAGGAATATTTCAACAAGGATCAGCGTGATAGCCAAGCCCATGAGGAAGATGATAATGGCGATGTCAAGCATGTTTTTAGAGTTGGTAGTTAAAAGCATTTCATTTCGCTACAATGATACTGTAATCCATTACAATCCCTAACAGCCTGTTCCCTTTAATTTCAATGCGCCGGGCACCTGCGGCTTTGCAAATCGCCTTGATGTCTTTCTTTCTCAGCAAATTCATATAGTTTCCCGTAGCCCAGCCTTTCCCAACGCATGTCAATATTTTATCAAAGACGGTTTTAGGCAGCCAGTGTAAAAGAGGAAAATGGGAAATCGTTCCCGTCGTATATGGCAGCTTTCACCAACGGATATCTTTTTCTGAAATGGTTGTTTCCGCCGACTCCCAATGCCGTAATGTTTGCCGGATACGGATAGTTCTTCTCTATGAAATTGTCCACAGGAGAATATTCCACATCGTTGAACCCTACGTCCAATAGGGTATCATCCGGTTTCGGCATCACTTTTCCCGTAAAATAGACATACTTTCTTTTCCTGTTGTATCCGCTTATCGTATCGGCTATATTCATTTTATAGTAGCTGATTATTGGAAAGTCTTTGTCAGCTGCCGGATGACGGTCGGAGGGGATTTCTTTGCGTAGAGTATGCCGTAGAGAGCATCAAGGATGGGCATGTTCACACGGTACTTTTCATTGATTTCGTGGATACACTTTGTGCCGTAGTAGCCTTCGGCTATCATTTCCATTTCCAGTTGGGCGGTGCGGACGGAGTAGCCTTTGCCAATCATGGTGCCGAAGGTGCGGTTGCGGCTGAAGCGGGAGTAGGCGGTAACGAGCAGGTCGCCCAGATAGACGGAGTCCGTGATGTCGCGGTTTATTCCGTGAACGGCATCCACGAAACGGCGCATTTCCTTGATGGCATTTGTGAGGAAGACGGCTTGGAAGTTGTCGCCGTATTTCATGCCGTGGCAGACACCGGAAACGATGGAATAGACGTTTTTTAGTACCGCCGCGTATTCGATGCCTGCAAGGTCTTGCGAGAGGGAGTTGCGGAGGTAGCTATTGGCGAACATAGCGGAGAGAGTCTCGGCTTTCGCCGTGTCAGTGCAGGCAAGTGTGATGTAGGAGAGGCGTTCGAGGGCAATTTCTTCGGCATGGCAGGGACCGCCGATGACGGCGATGTTGTCGCGGGGGACTTGGTAGTATTCGGTGAAGTAGTCGCTTATCAGCATATTCTCATCAGGGACGAGACCTTTGATGGCGGAGATGATGAATTTGCCGTGCAACGGTGTGCTCACCTTGCTCAGGTGCTGCTTGAGAAAGGGGGAAGGGGTAGCAAATATGAGCGTGTCGGATTCTTCGATAACCTGATTGATGTCGGAGTAGAACTTAATCCGGTTCAGGTCGAAAGGAACGGAGGTGAGGTAGGCAGGATTATGCCCTTCCTGCTCAAACTCTTTGATAAGGTCGGGACGACGCATGTACCAATGGATACTGTCCTGCGTGGAAAGGACAATCTTTGCCAAAGCGGTCGCCCAGCTACCGCCGCCCATGATGGCTATTTTCCCGGGAAAATTCATGACTGCGGACGCATTTGCGGGAAAAACAACACTTCTTGGATGCTTTCCTGTCCGGTAAGGAACATGACAAGGCGATCCATGCCGATACCCATGCCGCTGGTGGGAGGCATACCGTATTCGAGGGCGCGGAGGAAGTCCTGGTCAATAAACATGGCTTCATCGTCGCCCTTTTGGGAGAGGCGGAGCTGTTCCTCGAAGCGGGTGCGCTGGTCGATCGGGTCGTTCAGTTCGGAATAGGCGTTGGCGAGTTCCTTGCCGTTTACCATCAGTTCAAAGCGTTCGGTGAGGGCAGGGTTGTCACGGTGTTTCTTGGTGAGAGGGGACATTTCTATGGGGTAGTCCGTAATGAAAGTGGGTTGGATGTAGTTGGCTTCGCATTTGTCGCCAAAGATGGCATCGACAAGTTTGCCTTTGCCCATAGCGGCATCCTGCTCTACGCCGAGTGTCTTGCAGACCTCACGCAATTGGTCTTCATTCATGCCGGTAATGTCAATGCCCGTGTGCTCCCGTATGGCATCTATCATGGAAATGCGTTTGTAGGGAGCTTTGAAGTCTATTTCGTTGGTGCCGATAGTCACGCGGGTAGTGCCGAGAACGTCAAGGCATATCTTTTCGATCATCTCTTCCGTGAAGCGCATCATCCAGTTGTAGTCCTTGTAGGCAACGTATATCTCCATGACGGTAAACTCCGGATTGTGGGTGCGATCCATACCCTCGTTGCGGAAGTTGCGGCTGAACTCATAGACACCCTCAAAGCCGCCTACGATAAGGCGTTTGAGGTAAAGCTCGTTGGCGATGCGCAGGTAAAGGTCAATGTCGAGCGCATTGTGGTGAGTGATGAACGGACGTGCCGCCGCTCCGCCCGGAATGCTTTGCAGTACAGGGGTGTCCACTTCCAGATAGCCGCGCCGGTTGAAGAAGTCGCGCATGGCGTTAAAGATCTTGGTGCGCTTGATGAAGATGTCCTTGATGCCGTCGTTCACGATAAGGTCAACGTAACGCTGACGGTAGCGTTGTTCGATGTCGCCGAAACCATCGTATGTTACGCCGTCCTTCACCTTGACAATCGGCAGGGGACGGAGGGACTTGGCAAGCACGGTCAATTCCTGTGCGTGCACGGATATTTCCCCTGTCTGAGTGCGGAAGACGTAACCCTTGACACCGATAAAGTCGCCGATGTCCAGCAACTTCTTGAAGACTACGTTATACATGTCCTTGCTTTCCCCCGGACAGATTTCGTCGCGTGACACATACACCTGCACACGACCTTCGGCATCAAGCAATTCCATAAAGGAAGCCTTGCCCATGATACGGCGGCTCATGATACGTCCGGCGATTTGCACCTGCCGGTGTTCGGTATCCTCGTCGCGAAAGGCGGCTTTTATATCCGTTGAATAGGCGTTAGTTTCGTATTCCGCGGCAGGGTAAGGGTCGATGCCTGCTTCGCGCAATTGCTCCATGCTATTGCGGCGAAACAGCTCCTGATCGTTCAGTTCCAAAGGGTTCATGCTGTGCTGTTGTTTTTTGTCGGGGCAAAAGTAAAACTTTTCCTTGACTATGCGGTATAACGCAGGGGCGATATAAGAAACAGGTTTCTTACGGGGTGTAAGCGAACCCCTACAGCTTCTTTTGGGCTCGGAGGTTAGTGATTTCGGCGTTGCGGGCTTGTTTTTCCAGTTGGGCGGGTTGGGGGAGAAGGGTGTTCAGGTAGTCTTCGGCTTGGAGGATGGAAGGGCGGAGGCGGGTGCGCTTGTCGGCGTTGCCAGCGGTGTATTCCGTGCGCAGGGAGTCGAGCCTGTCGGTCAGTTCTTTGATTTGCTGGGTCAGGGCAACGGCTTTCCGGTAGAGGTTTGCGGCTTCGGGGCTGTTGATGTCGGCGTAGGTGTAATAGGTAAGGGTGTTGTTGATGATAAACTCAAAGTCTTTGCGGATTTCGGCTTTGCCGGAAGGCATGTCTTCGTGCGCCAAGGCAATCAGGGAGGTATAGTCGGTGCCTTCCTGCCATGTGTCACTGATAGAGGAGAGCGCGGCGTATGCCCGTTTGACGTTGAGGTCGTCACTGTCCACGCGGGTGCGTTCTTCATTGATGATGAAGAGGTAAACGCAGACGCTGTCTTCCGGCTGGTAGCGGTCGGAAACGAACCAGCCCAGATGCTTGGCTTCGTCGAAGACGATCATATAGTCGTTGTAGATGGAGTTGTAGGGCATACCCAGCTGTTCGGGGGTGAGGTAGTTTTCGGAGTTGGTGTTGTAGCGCGATACGAAGAGGTCGTATCCGCCCAGCGAGTTGCTGCCGTCGGAGGCATAGTAAAGCGTAACGCCGTCGGAAAGGACGAAGGGGTTGATGTTGTCGGCTTCGGGGCTGTTGACGTTGGCTGGGAGCTGCTTCTCATCGTCCCATTTGTCCAGCAGCTTGGACTGACAGAAGAGGCTGAGGCGGTTGCCAGCGGCAGGGCGGGCGTAGAATATCTTGTCGCCCCGTTGGGTCATATAGACCGTAGAGAGGAGGCTGTCATCTGTCTGGAAAAAGTCGCAGAAGGAGGCAAGCGTGCCGCTTTCGCCGCTGAGGGCGTAGGCATTGAGGAAATCGCTCTTGTCTGCCGTCAGACTGTCAATAACCTGCACGTTCTCCACCTTTTCCAGCATCCGTTGGGCGTTGGCTGCTTTTGCCTGCCGTTCGCGGAAGGCTTCTGTGTCCTGTTTCTTTTTGACAAGGAGGCTGATGTATTCTTCATACATTCCAGCGGCTTTGTCAAATTGATAAGTGCGGTAATATACTTCGGCGAGGTAGCGGCAGGATTCCTGCACTTTGCGCTTTACGCCGATGGCGAGGTATTTCTCGGCGTTTGCCATATCGCCTGTTTCGTAGCAGCATACGCCATACCAATGGTTGTAGGAGGCGTTGGCAGGGGCTTGTGTCAGCAGACGCTCGAAAGCAGGTTTGGCTTCGACGTAACGACCGTCATCGTACAGTTTCTTTGCCTGATCAAGGCTTTGGGCGCACAGAGTCAGGCATACACACAAAAGGACGGTTATACAGGGGAGCTTTTTCATGGCAATTAGTTTATAATAGATCTGTTGCGTAGTCGTCCCAAAGGAACGAGAGATTTCAGCTTGTAGATGCCCTGAAAGGGCAAAAGATTTCAGCCCCACATGAAGCGAAGCGGAATGTGGGGTTATTAAGAACGACACCATCGGATGAGTTCTGAAAGAACGACCGAATTATGTATTCATTTGAACCCCACATTCCGCTACGCTCCATGTGGGGCTGAAATCTTGTATCCTTTCAGGATGCCCCGTGTCTCTGTGGTAAACCTCTTACCGGACAATGAACCTCTGACTTTTCTCCCCGAAAGTGAGGATATAGATGCCGGCAGGCAGGGCTAAGGGATGTTGTTCATCGGGGCTGTCAGCTTTGAATTGCAGCATCTTTCGTCCGGTTATTGATGTGACGGTTATCACGCAACCTTCGAGGTTAATCAGATGCAAAGTGCCGTCGGCATGATAAGCCTGTGCTTTTGCATCTGTCGGCAGGAGTGTGTTGTTTGACTTTCCGCCATCGCCGATTTCGCCGCTTCCATCGCCCGGACTTTCCGGACTGTTGCTACCGGCATCCGCCACGAAACAGGCTGTGTAGAGGGTAGTAAAGGCTGCCGGCGTGAATATAAGGGTATCTCTGTCGGAGGCGTGCGCATTGTCCGCATTGACCCATCCTACAAAGTGGAAGCCAGAGTCGGCACGAGCTACGAGTGTCACCGGCGTGTTGTATTCATGCTCTCCTCCTCCGGTTACGCCTCCGCCTGTTGTTGCCGCCGCTATGACAAGCACAACCGGCACATCGGTATCCTCTGCAAAGACGGCTACCATTTCCGTATTCGCTTTCACGGGGAATTTATAGGGGTTTGCAGTGGAAAGGCTACTGCCTCTCCAGTCTGTCCATTGCACAAAATGATAGCCTTTGTTAGGGGTTGCCGACACACTGGCACTGTCGAGGTAGAGATAAGTGTCGGCAGATTGCTCTACCGAGCCGTGTGAACCGGACAGACGGACAGTGTAGCTGTTTTCTGCAAAGCAGGCACGTACCAAGCTGTTGCTCGTCACGACAAATGTATGAGGATTGTCGGCGAAAAGGCTGTCGCCGGCAGCATTAACCCATTTCAAAAAGTGATAGCCGTAAAGGGGAGATGCCTCCGCCGTCACCGCTGTTTCGTACAGATAGGAGCCTGAAGAGCCGTGCTTTATTATGCCGTTCTTGTCATCCGACAATATCAAACTATACTTGTTTACGGCAAAAACGGCTGTAAGTTCCATCTTATTTGCCGTCACAGCAAATATGTAGGGATTGGCGGTGGAAAGGCTGTCGCCGGCGGCAGTTGTCCATTTCTCAAAATGATAGCCGTCATGAGGAACGGCTTCTGCCATTACTTCTGTCTTGTATTCCCGTGTATAGGTATAGCCGGGGTATGTGCCGCTGCCGGACTTTATGGCACCGTTTGAGGCGGCGGACAGGGCAACGGTACAGGTGTTTCCTGCAATATATGCTTTAAGTGTCGTGTTGCCTTCCACAAGGAATATATAAGGGTTCTTAGTGGAAATGAGGTCGCCGGCTTCAGTTGTCCATTTCTCAAAATGGTAGCCGTCATGAGGGAAAGCTTCTGCCGTCGCTTCCGAGTTGTAGATATAGGTGCCTGCACCGGATACTTCTCCATTGTCATTGGGTAGTGGTGCCACCCGATAGCGGTCAATGTCAAAAACGGCACGGACGGACTGATAGCCTGTCACAACAAAAGTATAGGGGTTGTCGGCAGACAGGAGGTCACCTGCTTCGGTAGTCCATTTCACAAAACGGAAGTGCTCCTTGGGAAAGACAGCTTCCACAGTCATTTTTGCTCCCTGCTTATAGATAAAGGTGCGGGTATTGGCATCATACACGCTGCTGTCGGTTTTTACCATGCCGTTTTCGGCAGACAACAGGGTTACGGAATAGGTATCGGAGAATCGTATATAAACGGTCGTATCGCCTTTCAACTTACTGATTACAAGTTTGCCGGTATAGTCGGTGGGAAAAATGTCGCCGTTTGCATTTGTCCATAGCACAGAATGATCATTTTTCTTGAAATTCGGTGTCAGTACCACCTCCTTGTTGAACAAGTATTCCCCTGCACCGGTTACGCTTCCATGTGCCGAATCGTTTATAATGACAGAGACAAGGTAAGAATGGCGGACAATAGGCAAGTTAAGCCAACTTGCGCTGTCGGTGTCAGCCCATCCGTATTGCGCTTCGGTGTATTTCGGTATGTGAATCCGGACATTCTCCGTCCCGGGCCTAAAAGCATTGATTCTGATCGTAGCCTCGTCCGGTGCCGCCGTCCATTCAAGGTAAAGATCTTTTAATGCCCCGCAATGCGCGAAAGCCTGATCTCCGACTGCCGACACGCTGCTCGGAATGTTTGTGAAGAAAAGTAAGGAGTCGCAAGAGTAAAAAGCCATGTTTCCTATCGTTGTCAAACCGTCCGGCAGAGTTATGGAAGGGAGGAGTGCACAAGAATGAAAAGCATTGTCTCCAATTATTTTCAAGCTGTCCGGCAAGGTTATGGAAGACAAGGATGTACAAGAATGAAAAGCATAGTCTCCAATCATCGGCAGATTTTCCGGCAAGGTTACAGAAGATAAGAGTGTACAAGATTCAAAAGCACCGACTCCAAACAATTTCAAGCTGTCCGGCAAGGTTATGGAAGACAAGGATGTACAAGATTCAAAGGCATAGTCTCCAAGCGTTCTCAGGTTTTTTGGAAAGGTGACAGAAGATAAGGATGTACAAGAATGAAAAGCATAGTCTCCAATCATTCTCAGGTTTTCCGGCAAGGTTACAGAAGATAAGAGTGTACAAGAATCAAAAGCATGAGTTCCAAATGTTGTCAAGCTGCCCGGCAAGGTTACGGAACGTAAGGATGTACAGGAATGAAAAGCATAGTCTCCAAACGTTTTCAAGCTGTCCGGCAAGGTTATGGAAGATAAGAATGTACAAGAATCAAAAGCATGGGTTCCAATCGTTGACAGGTTTTTCGGAAAGGTTATGGAAGGTAAGGATGTACAGGAATAAAAGGCATAGTCTCCAATCATTGGCAGATTTTCCGGCAAGGTTACAGAAGATAAGAGTGTACAAGAATGAAAAGCATGGGATCCAAACAATTTCAAGCTGTCCGGCAAGGTTACGGAAAGTAAAGATGTACAAGAATAAAAGGCAGAATCTCCAATCATTCTCAGGTTTTTCGGAAAGGTTACGGAAGATAAGAGTGTACAAGAATCAAAAGCATGAAGCCCAAGCGTTGTCAAGCCTTCCGACAAGATTATGACAGGTAAAGACGTACAGGAATGAAAAGCATAGTCTCCAATTGTTTTCAGGTTTTTCGGCAAGGTTACAGAAGATAAGGATTCGCAAGATTCGAAAGCATAGCTCCCAATCGTTCTCAGGCTTTCCGGAAAGGTATTGAAAAACAAGAATGTACAACCATCAAAAGCATGCTCTTCGATCATCTCCAACCCGTTCGTCCAGGTTGCAGTAATCAATGATGTACAATCACGAAAAGCGTTCTTCCCAATCGTTTTTAATCCCTCCTGGAAACGAACGAACCTAAAGTTTGTGCATTCCTGAAAGGTACTGTTTCCCCAACCGGTTATACTTTTTGGAATGACTACGTTGTCCAAGTATGGGCAACGAAAAAAGGCATGGTCTCCAAGCGTTGTCAGACCGTCCATGAGAGTGATGGACAGGAGGCCTTCACATTCCATGAAAGTCTCTGCTCCCCATTCTTTAATAGATTTTGGAATGGTTACGGAGGCTAATTTGTTACACTGGTAAAAGGCACGCTCTCCCAAAGTTGTTACGGTCTCTTCGAGAAAAATGGAGTCAAGAGCCTGACATCCGCCAAAAGCATAAGTTCCCCAATCTTTTAGTTCTAAGGGGGCAAGAATAGTTAGCCTTTTCAAGATTTTACACTCCGCAAAAGCACTGTCGCCAAAACTTACATTGTGCTGAATGGTTATATTTTTAAGAGCGCACCCTCTGAAGGCTTCCACACCGATGTGTTGTATGCTTTCCGGAAGGACTATTTCACGAAAAAATGTATCATCCCAAAAAGCCTTCTCGGCGATTGCCTTTACGGCATAAGTATCACTAACGTCTGTAGGGGCACCTTCTATGTTATTCCATGGAATTCCCGGTGGAATTTTAAGGGTATCGCTTATTCGTGACATGGTTGCCAAATCGTATCCGGATACAGCAACAGTCTTGTCTTCCTCACTTAATAAAACATATTTTATACCGTCAATGGATCTCTCCAGAGCTGTTGCCGTTTGGAACGCACACAGCAGGCATAGCATTGCCCCTACAACTTTCCGCTTCATATTATGATTCATGTTGTTAGCGCGACAGGTATCGCCGCCCTTTATCTAAAATAAAGGGACGCCAAATGTAGGACTTTTCGGATACATTCTGCGGCAAACACATCAAATATATGCTTGATCGTACTTAACGTGAGTTCGATATAAGAACAGGGGTTCTGTTTTCCATGTTTTATCTCCTAAACGCTTGGGAGATTCTCCTAAGCCTCCAGGAGAATCTCCTAAACGCTTGGGAGATTCTCCTAAGCCCTTAGGAGAATCTCCTAAGCTCTTAGGAGATTAAGAACGGTCAAAAGTACCTTCTCCGACCCCCCTGTCGGTACCTCCACCCCCCCCCTTTTAATCTCCTAAACGCTTAGGAGAATCTCCCAAGGGCTTAGGAGATTCTCCTGGGTGCTTGGGAGAATCTCCTAAGCGTTTAGGAGAATCTCCTAAGCGCTTAGGAGATTCAGACGGGCACTTCGCCTCTTATCCTGACGGCTTCGCCTCTTATCCTGATGCCTTCGTACCTTATCCTCGCCCCTTCGCCTTTTATCCTGAACCCCTAACAGGGTTTCAAACCCTGTTAGGGGTCATTTCCGTAAACCCACATTTCCCTCTGCGAAATGGTGCCGCCCATGTAGAGACGCAATGCATTGCGTCTCTACCGTGCCGCCCATTCCGCAAACCCCACATTCCGCTACGCTGCATGTGGGGCTGAAATCTCTTGCCCTTTCATTTCATTGCCGGCTCATGCCCTTCAATCAGAAAGTGGAGGCGGTTTTGCAGGTTTACCTCGGCGGTGCCGTTGTCGATGTCGAGGCAGAGGAGGTTCATCTTGGGGTAGAACTTTTTGATGCGCTTTTCGATGCCTTTGGCTACGATGTGGTTGGCGATACAGCCGAAAGGCTGGATGCAGACTACTCGGTCAATGCCCGCACGGGCGTAGCAGGCTACTTCGGCGGCTATCATCCAGCCTTCGCCGAACTGGTTGGACAGATCTAAGATGTCGGAGGCGTACAGGGCTTTTTGGTCGATGGATTCCGCAGGGGTGAGAAAGCGGCAGGCGTTGGTTATGGTTCCCACTTCCTTGATCCGCGTGTTTATGAAGTTGCGAAAGAGAGGGTTCAGGAGGCGTTTGGCGAGGGTGTTCTTTTCGACACCGTTGTGGACATATACGTCGGAGTTTACGAAATACTGCGTCAGGAAGTCAATGGTGGGCGGGGTTACCACTTCCATGCGGTTGGCTCGCAGCCAGTCGGTGATATGGGCTTGTCCGTAGTCGTTGTATTTCACGTAGATTTCGCCTATCAAGCCGATTTTGGTGTATTCCGCCTGATGGACGGGGAGGCTGTTGAAGGCGGCTACGGCTTGTTTCAAGAGGGCAAGCAGGGCTTTGCGGTCGTTCTTTTTGACGGCTTCCACTCCCTTTCCTATATATAGGTCGAACAACTGCCGCGCTTCGCCCTTCGTCTGTTCCCTGACAACGGCGGCACTGTACATCTGCTGCAAGGCATCGGCATAGAGGATGGCATAGATAAGGATATTGATGAACTTCATCACCGGCACGCGGAACGCCTTCTGCTCATTCCTGTAAGCCTCTCCCGACGTAAGCACCACCACGGGGATATGCGAGAAGCCGGCTATCTTCATGGCTGACTTTATCTGCGACAGGTAGTTGGTCGCCCTGCACTGCCCGCCCGTCTGAGTGATGGCAACCACCGTATTGTCCAAATCATATTCCCCCGATTGCAATGCCGTAAGGATGTCCCCCAATACCAAGGTCGAGGGATAGCAGACTTCATTGTGTCCGTATTTCAATCCCGCCTCCGCCGAGGCTTTGGAGGAGCGCGGCAGGTTTTCCATCTTATACCCCGCCAACTCTCCAATGGCAGGGACGAAGGGCGATATGAAGTCGGAAAACCAGGGGACGAGGATGGTCTTCCGCCTGTCCGCTTCGGTATAGGTTCGCTCGTAGCCGTTGTAAGGGGGGGCTTCTTTGCCATCGCTTGGCGGCATTACCCGCAAGGATTCGATGAGCGAACGCAGGCGCAGGCGGACAGAGCCGGGGGCAGCTATCTCGTCAATGCGCAATACGGTATGATTCTTTCCCGCCTGTTTCAGTATGTCGCTTATTTCATTCATAAAGAAGGAGTCGGGACCGCAACCGAAGGAGTTTAGCTGTACGAGCTGCACGTTTTGAGGCAATTTGGCAGTTTCCATAGCTGCCTGCACCGTGCGGTTGGGATACGACCACTGGGATACGATGTTCAACTTGTCGAAGCCCGTGCCGGCATCACGACGGAATACATCATCGGTCAATACATGAACGCCCAAGTCGGAAAGTATCTGCCCCACCTTCTGGTGTATCAGCGGGTCGGTATGGTAGGGACGACCGGCGGTGATAAACACCGGTTCCTTGTCGCGGACTGCGCTGTCGAGTCGTTCGCGCTGTGTGTCCCTCAGTTCGTTATTGGTGCGCCTCCGTTCCTGCATGGCGGCGGCAAAGGCGGCAGCAAAGGTCTGTTTGGATACCCCTAATGAGGAGAGATAGGCGAAGCTGGCTTTCTCCAAAGATTTGCTATTACCAAAGGTGATGACCGGCTTGTCAAACGGTATCCCGTATTTCTCCTCCGGCTCCATCGCGCTGCGGATGACATCGGGATAGCCGCTGACAACGGGACAGTTGAAGGACTCATTCGCCGCCTCAAACTCTTTCTCTTCGCGGATAACCATCGGGTAGAAGATACGATCGACACCGCTCTTTGCCAATGCCAGAATATGCCCGTGCACCAGCTTGGCAGGGAAACAGATATTGTCGGACATCACACTGCCAACTCCCGACTGATAGAGCGAAAAGGTTGATTCGGGGGAGAGCAGCACCCCAAAGCCGCATTCGGTAAAGAGCGTATGCCAAAAGGGATAGTTCTCGAACATATTCAATACGCGCGGTATCCCGATTGTCGGATGTCCGGCAAGCGACTCCTTGTGCGGACGGTCAAAAAGCAGTTCATTCTTCCGGTTGAAGGCGTTATAGCCCTTCTTCCCCGCCGTACCTTTATTATAGAATACCTTTTCGCATTTATTCCCTGCATAGCAGGTATTACCATTGCCGAAGCGGAAACGCAGCACGGAGCATTGATTGGTACACCCTCCACATTGCAGTTCCTTCGTATCCGTATGCTCCGCATCCGGCAGGGCTTCCGCACCCGTGAAGGCTGTCTGCCGCCGGTTTGCCGTCCACATCTTGCGGGCATACAGGGCGGCACCCAAAGCTCCCATCAGTTCGGGACTGTCCGTTGAGCTGACCGACTTGCCCGAAAGCAATTCCAAGGCACGGTAAACGGCATCGTTGCGAAACGTCCCCCCCTGCACCACAATATGCTCGCCCAGCCGGTTGAGGTTTGCTATCTTCAACACCTTGAAAAGGCAGTTCTTCACCACCGAATACGCCAGTCCCGCGGCAATATCCCCCATCGCTGCATTCTCGCGCAGCGACTGCTTCACCTTCGAGTTCATAAACACCGTGCAGCGCGAACCCAAATCTGCCGGATAGCGCGACAGGCAAGCCGCCTCCATAAAGTCCGCAAGGCTCATGTTCATCGTAGCGGCAAAGTTTTGCAGGAAAGAGCCGCAGCCCGACGAGCAAGCCTCGTTCAATTCGATATTTGATATAACCCCCTTATGCGTAAAGATGGATTTCATATCCTGCCCGCCGATGTCCAGCACAAAAGACACCTCAGGGTCGGCATATTGCGCACCCGACAGATGCGCCATCGTTTCGACAATGCCATAATCAAGTGCCAAAGCCGACTTTATCAAATCTTCCCCGTAGCCCGTAGCCGCCGATGACAGGAAGCGGAACGTCACCCCTTTCTCCGCCGCCTCCGCGCGGAACTTCTCCAGCCCTTCGACTACCTTTTTCAGCGGATGCCCCTCATTGCCCGAATAGAAGGTGAAAACGATATTCCCCGCCTCGTCCGTAATCAATATCTTGGTCGTTGTCGAACCCGAATCAATGCCGAGAAAGCAATCGATGCGCTTCTTCTCCCCCAGCTCAACCCGCCGCAGCGGCTTCACTTTCCTATTCCGCTGCCACGCCCTGTATGCGGCTTCATCGGCAAACAAAGGGGGAAGTGCGTCTTTCCGTTCCGCCCCTTCCCCTTTCAACTTCCCGACAAGCAACGGCAAATCCTGCACCGTCTGCTCCTTCTGCCGATACAGAGCCGTCCCCCACGCAGGGAAAAAGGCACTGTTGTCCGGCACAATCAAATCCCCGTCACCGGCTTTCAGCAAATCCCTGAAAGAATTCCGCAAAGCCGGCAGGTAGGTCAGCGGCCCGCCGATGCAAAGGATGCGGGGCTTCATCTCATGCCCTCGTGCCAGCGTCGTGATGCTCTGCAACGCTACCGTATGCAGGATAGACATGGCAACATCGGCAGCCGGCACATTGCGCGAAATAAGATTTTGCACATCCGTCTTTGCGAACACACCGCAACGCGAAGCCACCGGATGTATCTTTTCATAATGTAAAGCCCGGTCACCCAATTCATCTGCCGACAGGTGCATCAAATCAGCCATTTGGTCAATAAAAGCCCCCGTCCCTCCGGCACAGCTGCCGTTCATCCGTATATCCGGCTGCCTGCCGCTCTCAAAGAACACCATCTTGGCATCCTCCCCGCCCAAATCAATCATAGTGCGAATGTCGGGGTACCCCTGCTTTATCACCTCAATGGAAGCGACAACCTCCTGCACAAACGGTATCCCCGTCCGTTCCGCAATCCCCATTCCCGCCGAGCCGGTGATGCCGACCGTAAACACCGCCTCCGGAAACCGGCGGACAACCGCCCCCAACTCCTCTGTCAGCACCCAATCAATAGCCGCTTTATGCCGCCTGTAAACCTTATGAACAATCGTGCCGGCGCAATCCAAAACCACCACCTTCACCGTCGTAGAACCTATGTCAATCCCTGCCCTGTATATATTTTCCCTGTTCATCTACTTGTTTTATGTGAATCCGGGGCCGCAGAGGCGCGAGCAACCCGAAAAAGCGGGCGAATTTAAGCGATTTACCGATGCCGCGCAAATTCACCCATCCTATTGGATGTCGCTCAGTTCAACCAGCTTGTTCATAATGGCATAGATGGTAAGACCGCTTGCGCTGTGTATTTGCAGTTTGCGGGCTATATTCCTCCGATGGGTGATAACGGTATGCGTGGAAAGGAAAAGGGCCTCGGCAATCCCGTGATTTGTCATCCCTTTGACCACACACACAACAATCTCTTTCTCCCGCTGACTGAGCGTCTGCTGTTCCTCGCCGAAAACCTTCGCATCGCCGCTGCCTTCACGGAAGAACTCAAACTTGCGCTTCACCGTGTCGATGCCGTCGAAGATATGAATCCGATCGTCATACCCGCGCAGGATTGCAGGGTCAAACACGGCATATTCCAACGTCATGCACTTCATGCCGGCACAGCCCGCCTCTTCCTTCACCGACTGCACCGACAGATGCCCGATAAGTCCCGGATTGATAATCAAACAGTCCGGCTTATGCACACGAAGCGTTTCAACGAGAGTCTCACACCCCGAAAGCTCTGTGATTTGCAGGCGAAAGTCCGGCAGATGTTTCAATACCGCCTCCAACCCGCTCCTGATAATCACCGAAGGCTCGGCAATCACTATCTTCAACAAACTGCTCATTGTAACTCCAACGTCGTTATCGCCGGCACAAACAGACAATCCTCCACCCTGTTGTGCGACAGCAAATCCTCCTCTGTCGCAAAGATGCCGAACAGCACGCCGTTCAGCGCATCCGACCCCGCCCCGGGATAATACTTGATGAGGATGTTCTTCAGCTCCGCAATCTTCAAATCAATCCGGTCGTGCCGCTTGCTGAAAATGGAAATGCTGTACTTCCCACTCTTCTCCCCCTTCAACAGGGAACGGACATACGGAAAAACAACCTTCTCCTCATACGACATGTGCTTGTCCACCTCCGCCGCATACTCATCGAAGAACTTGCGGATGACAAACGCCACATCATCGGGACAGTCCGTCACCGCCTCCGCCAGCTTGGCGCGAAGATTGGGCAGCCGGAAGCGCAGGAAATAGTCATGCGCATTATGCAGGTAACGCATCAACTCTTCCAAAGAGAAGTCCGCACTCTCCGCCGGCGCATCCTCTGCCAGAAAGTTGACAACTGTCAGGAACGTGCACGTATCCACCTGATTCTGCCGGCACACCTCGCCGATGTTCTTCTCCCCGAAACCGAGAGCGATACCGAAACGGCTCATCACCAACAGCATCGGATAATTACCGCATATCAGGTCGCTCATGCGGTCGCTCTCCTGATACTTCCCTTTCTTATACATCTTCTTCACTCCTATTCTTATGTTTTTTATCTCCCTTTTCTTATCTGACGCATCGCAAAAGCCCTGAAAGGACGGCGGATTTCAGCCCCACATGAAGCGAAGCGAAATGTGGGGTTCGGGAACGATACCGGCAAGGGAGTTCTGAAAGAACGACCGAATATTATATGTTGCATTATAAATATCGTTTGTATTTGTATCGTTCTTTCAGAACCCCATCGGGTCGCCCTTTCCGAAAACCCCACATTCCGCTCCGCTCCATGT
>LBCX01000271.1 GCA_001657575.1 Bacteroidales bacterium Barb4 | reverse complement strand
GGCTGTCGTGGTAGTGGAAACGACCGCTTCTGCCTGTTTGGCGGCTATAACTGTGCCCGTTGCCGCTACTGTCGCTTCTGCCCCTGCAACCTCAGCAGCAGTTATGGCGGCAGACGTAACCCCTTCTGTCTCTTTGGCTACCGTCAGGGATTTTGTGCCGGCGGTAATCGCCGTTATGGCTGTATTGATGCCGTTAATGGTAGCCACAGCCTGCCCCATAGCCTGCCATACCGCCATGAGCTTTTCCCATGCGGTAGCGTTGCTTTCAGGGTCAAAGGCATTATGAAGCCTGTCGAGGGCGGACACCATGCCGTCTATGCCGCTTATGGCTTCGTCGAAGTTGCCGTAGGTGGTGCTTATGTCATTGATTTGTTCGGTAAAACCGCCTGTCTTTTTGGGCTTTTTTAGATTGTCCCTTTCGGTTCTGGCATTGTCAATTTCAAGCAGCTTGTTCTCCCTGTCCCGCCCCTCCAATCCGATTAAATCTTCTTCCAGATGCTTTACCTTCAATATTGCATCGCCGTACTTTTTCGCGTACTCTATTCCCTCTTTGAGTCGGTCGTACTGCACATTGCCTATTCCGCCTTTGGAATGAATATCTTCAAGTTTTTCCGACTGCTTGTCTAACAGTGCATCAGAGCCTGCCTTTGTCAAAAGTTCTCCGCGCTGCCTCTTTTCAAGTGCCGATTTGGCGTTGTCCCTTTCCGCTTCTTCTCTCTTTTTGTCCCACTTGTTGTTTATGGCAAGCACGTCCGCGCCCGTCTTTTCGGCTTCCTCTATCTCGGCTTTGCGCTGTTGTTCAAGCAGGGCAATGGTAAGGTCTAACTCCTCTTTACTGCCTTTTTCAACGGCAGAAAGACGGTTTTCAAGGTTTGTCTTTTCACGGGTCTTTTCGTATTCTTCATCGTACTTTGTCAGTCTGGTTTTCCGCTCTTCTTCTAAGGTCTCTATGAGCTTTGTAACCGCTTCCTTGTTTCCCTTTGTGTCGTCCAGACTTTTTGCGGCATCATTTTTTCGCTTCTGAATATCAGCCTCTATCAGCCCGCGACCCTTTTCGTAGCCATCGGTCTGTATTTTTAGTTTGCTTTCCTGCGTTTTGGTTTCTATGTCACGGATTTTTTCGGCAGATTTTTTGGCGGCTTCTATTTCTTCGTCGGAGAGTTTCTTTTTTGTGTCGGCGGTTTCGGTAGCGGCTTTTTCGGCGGCTTCTATCTCATTTTGCGCATCATTCCCTATGATTTTGACTTGCGTGGTCAGTATTATGGTTTCGTATGCTTTCCCTTTCGTATAGTCAGACTCGCTCAACCTCTTTTCGGCTTTCAGGTCATATTTGGAATGTAGCTTTTGCGCGCGGTCGTTCGGGGTAAGCTCTTTTTTATCTTTCTGTTCTTCATACTCTTTTTCCTTCTGCTTGTACTTTTCTTCTCCGCCGTATTTGGCGTATAATTTATTTCTGCTTGCGATTGTATTTTTTAGCCTTTCCTGCGGGTCAAAGCCTACCTCTTTCTCGCTATCATAGAAATCAGAAAGTATGTTTTTTGTCTTTTCCGCGTCGTCATACAGCCTTTTCATCCAAGCCACACCCTCAATTAAACCTGTAACGATAGCCATAGGCCATGCCACCGACCACAAAGAGGTAAGAGCTACCTTTATGCCTGTAAGCGAAGCTCGTATTTGGATACCTGCCTTTCCGATTGCAGAGGCAGAGGCAAACGCCTGCGCTCTGTCGTTTGCGGCAACGGCATTAGCAGAGGCTATACGCTCCTTTGCACCTATTTTGGCGATTGCCGTTTTCTGGGCTTCTATTTTCTCTGCGATTGCCACTTGTGCAGCTCCCGTTGTCTGTGCAAGTTTAATTTGAAGCTGTGCAAGTTTCTGTTCGGCGGCTATGCGCTTCTCTGTAAGTCCTATTGCTATGGCATTGACCGCACGGGCAGACTCCCCGACCTGCGCAAAAGATGCCTGCCATGCCAAAGCAGCTTTGCCTGCGCACATGATGAGATATGCCGCGACGACCGAAAACGCATGGGTCAATACTTGCTTTACGGTGTTTGCCGACTTCTGCGCTTTCTCGTCCATGCCGCCCATGTCAGTGCCGGCAATCACGTTGCTCAATCCACGTAAACCGTCTGCGGCGGAATCAGCTCCCTGTTTCAGTTTTTTGGTTACTTCATACTCTTTTTCAGCGGATAATATGACGGCTTCCATTGCAGACGATAAGCCTGCCATTGCGCCTTTCACATTATCGTCCATTGTTTTGGCAATCTGGTAAAAGGCGGTGTTGCAGTTTGTCAGTTCTGCCGTTAAGGTTGTGATGCCTTCCGTGTTTTCGACAATATTCGTAAATACGCCGGCGGCTCTTTTGTCGGTCAGCTCAAGGGCATCGCCTAATTCAATTCCTTTCTCTTTGAGCGTTTGAAGTCCGGCGATAAAATCGGGCAGGTTTCGCACAGGCTTGCCCATCGCCTTTGCCAAATTGCTGTTGCTGTCCGCCAGATAGTAGAATATATTCCTTAACGCCGTTGCAGAGCTTGAAGCGTCTATACCCGCATCCGACAGCTTACCGAGTAGCGCGGTCACTTCCTCAACGCTGAAACCCAAAGAGTGTGCGACAGAAGAGACAATCGGCATGGCTGTCTCCAACTTGGAGAACGACAATGCCGACTTGGTGGTAGCCACTGCCATGACAGAGGTGTACCTGTCCATGTTCTTGGCATCGTCGCCAAACGAACGCAAAGCAGCACCTGCCAACGCGGCGGCTTGCGGCAAGTCCGCGCCTGTCGCCTGCGCAAACGTCAGAACGCTTTTTGTGGCATTGAGTATCTCTGTCTGGTCGAATCCAAGTTTGGCAAGTTCGGTCTCCAAATCGACCACCTGCGCGGCGGTGTATTTGGTTGTTGCTCCCAACTTTTTAGCCTCCGCCTCCAACGCCTGCACGCTTGCGGGGGTAGTACCCAGAATAGCGGACAAGGTGGATATTGAGGCTTCAAAGTCCACCATTGTTGCAACTCCCGATTTCAACCCGACAACGGATGCCTGCATACCAATCACATCCTGCATTACGCCGAAAATACCCGCCGATACGTCCGCAAAGTACCTGTTCATTGAGGACGTGGCACTGTGGGTAGTAGCTGCCGTACCCTGCATACTGACACCCATTTGTCGGAGCTGCTTTATGCAGGCATCGATTTCTTTTTGATATTGCGTTGCATTAGCTCCTATTTTAAGAACTATTCTGCCATCAGCCATTTCCGAATTGCGTTTGAAGTTGTTGGATTAGAGAATTAGCCTTGTGCTTTTTGTTCGCAACGGCGTTTAGGACGTTCTGCACAGCGGTCTGCACGCTGTGCTCAACGTCCATAGTTTTTGCCGTATCTGCCAAAATCGCATATTCAGGCATTTCGCCACGTTTCCCGCGCGGTTTTGTGCCGACCTCAAAGTAGCGCGCCAGAAGCCCGCCTTTCAATGAAGTCTTGGTATTGCCCATCATTACGTATCCGCTCGTGCGGGGTTTGCTTTTATCCCGACTGCTAAACTGCCTCGCTACGATTGATTGCAATACCTCCTGCACGGTAGTTTTGTTGTCGCCCTTATTGCCGTTTGGCTTTCCCGACAGCTGACTTGTGAAGCTCTGCCGCGTCCTGTTTCGCAAGTCCAAGAGGACTTTCCTGATGACCTGATTTGAGCTTGCGACAACTTCATCGGCAGGCATGAAAGTATTTAACGCATCGCGCAAGTCTAATTGAAATTGGTTGCTGCTGTTGTTTGCCATAATTTTTAAGCGTTTGCAATCATGCCGTTAGCCTGCCCCATGCAGTAGGCTTTTATTATTTCGCGCGTTTTTTTGGCTTCCTCTTCACTCATATCAGGCGCATCGGACGGCAGTCGGTAAACGTCCGTAATTTTCAACTGCCGACCTTTCTTGTCGGAATGCGCCTGAATATTTACGTAGGTGTTTATGCGGGAACTTTCCAACAAGTGGCGATTTTTAAAC
>LBCX01000270.1 GCA_001657575.1 Bacteroidales bacterium Barb4 | reverse complement strand
GCCCATTACGGGATGAATGAGCAGTGCGGGCTTCTGGTCAATTCGTCGCGTGCCATTATTTATGCCGACAATACACCCGACTTTGCTGTCGTAGCCCGCGAAGCAACGTGGGAGATACAGCAGGAGATGGTGCTTTATCTGCTTGATAAAGCCTTAATTCTTCACTAAGGATAGGTGGTACCAAGTTTTTTTGCCATTTTTGCCGGTCGAAAAACAATCCTGATACATTATTTATGGAGTTTTCAGCCCGGCAAATAGCAGACTTCCTGAAAGGTACCGTCTGCGGTAATTCTGAAATCACAGTAAACACATTCTCAAAGATAGAGGAAGGCAAGCCGGACTCCATTACCTTTTTGGCTAATCCCAAGTACGAACATTATATTTATGATACGGAGGCAGACATTGTTTTGGTGAATGCCGATTTTGTCCCCGTCAAACCTGTCAAGGCTACCCTGATAAAGGTGGACAATGCCTACGCCGCTTTGGCTATGCTGATGACGATGGTTGAGCAGGCAAAGCCCCGCAAGACGGGCATTGACCCGATGGCTTTCATCGCCGCTTCCGCACAAATGGGCGACAACCTATATATAGGTACCTGTTCGTATATAGGAGAAAACACCCGCATCGGTAGCAACTGCAAAATATATCCGCACGCATATATCGGTGATAATGTAACGGTCGGCGACAATACCGTTGTCTATCCCCACGTAACTATTTACAGCAATTGCCGGATAGGGGAACGCTGTGTTATCCATGCCGGTGCGGTCATCGGTTCGGACGGCTTCGGCTTTGCGCCCGAAGGGGATGTTTACAGTAAGATTCCGCAGATAGGGAATGTGGTGATAGAGGACGATGTGGAGATAGGTGCCAATACCGCCATAGACAGGGCGGTGATGGGTTCAACCGTCATACACAAAGGCGTGAAGCTGGACAATCTGATTCAGATAGGACATAATGTGGAAGTGGGCGAGCATACGGTCATGGCGGCACAGGGCGGCATTGCCGGTTCCGTGAAGGTCGGGCGGCACTGTCAATTCGGCGGACAGGCAGGGCTGGCAGGGCATATATATATAGGAAATAATGTTTCGGTCGGTGCGCAAGCCGGACTGATGAGCGATGTGAAGGAAGACAATGCCACGCTGTTAGGCTCTCCGGCTTTCAATGCGAGAGGATACATGCGCTCCGCCGCCGTCTTCAACCGCCTGCCGGATATGTATCGCACGCTGGGGGAACTGCAACGCGAGATAGAGCAACTGAAAAAAGCAATCAACAAGTAAACAAACACAGTTAAATATGCAAAAGCAACGAACGCTTGCGTCAAGTTTTTCCCTTGAAGGCAAAGGATTACATTCCGGATTGGATATAAAAATAACCTTCCTGTCCGCCCCCGAAAATCACGGATACAGAATCAAGCGAACAGACTTGGAAGACGAACCCGTCATAGACGTTTTAGCGGAAAATGTGATAAACACCCTGCGCGGCACCGTCATCAGCAAGCATAACGCACAGGTCAGCACCATCGAACACGCTATGGCGGCTCTCTACGCCTCCGAAATAGACAACTGCCTCGTGGAGGTGAACGCCCCCGAATTTCCCATTCTGGACGGCAGTTCCGCCGTTTTCCTTGAAGGTATCCGCAAGGCGGGCATTGCAGAGCAGAACGCCTCGAAAGACTATTACATTGTCAAGCAGAAAATTGAAGTGGTTGATGAAGAAACAGGTTCTTCCCTTATTATCCTGCCCGATGACAAATTCAGCGTCAACGTATTAATCTCCTTTGACTCACCGATACTCTACAATCAATTTGCCACTCTAAACGACCTGAGCGATTTCGCAACCGAAATAGCCGCCTCACGCACCTTTGTCTTCGTCCGCGAAGTGGAAACCCTGCTGCAAAACAACCTCATCAAAGGCGGCGACTTGGACAATGCCATTGTCATCTATGACAAGATAATGCCGCAGGAATCTTTGGACAGCCTTGCCGACACCATCGGCATCCCCCGCAAAAACATGCAGGAGTTGGGCTACGTTAACAACAAGCCCTTGGTGTTCGACAACGAGCCGGCACGCCACAAACTGATAGACGTCATCGGCGACCTCGCCCTCATCGGCAAGCCCATACGCGGCCGCATCATCGCCACCCGTCCGGGACATAAAATCAACAACCAGCTGGCACGCACCATCCGCAAGGACATCAAACTGAACGAAGTGCAAGCCCCCGTTTACAACCCGAACATACCGCCGGTGATGGACATCAACCGTATCCGCGAGCTGCTTCCTCACCGCTACCCTTTCCTGATGGTGGACAAGATTATTGAGATAAGCGAAACCCGCATCGTCGGCATCAAAAACATATCCACCAATGAACCCTTTTTCCAAGGGCACTTCCCGCAGGAACCGGTCATGCCCGGCGTACTCCAAGTGGAAGCGATGGCGCAGACGGGCGGACTCTTAGTCCTCAACTCTTTGGAAGAGCCGGAACGCTGCTCCACCTACTTCATGAAGATAGACAACGTGAAATTCCGCCAAAAAGTAGTGCCCGGCGACACCCTTGTCCTTCGCATCGAAATGATCACCCCCATCCGTCGCGGCATATCCACCATGAAAGGCTACGTATTTGTAGGCGACCGGCTGGTAAGTGAAGCCGAGTTTATGGCACAAATCATAAAGAACAAATAATCGGGCTGGTTTCAGAGTCTAAATCAATCGATTTAGAGCCTAAAACGATCGTTTTAGCACTTAAATCAATCGTTTTAGCACCTAAATCAACCGTTTTAGCACCTAAATCAACCGTTTTAGAGTCTAAATCGGTGGTTTTAGAACCTAAATTGATCGTTTTAGGATCTAAATCAGTCGTTTTAGAGTTTAAATCGATCGTTTTAGGAGCTAAATCAATCGTTTTAGAGCTTCCGTCAGAGCCAATCGCAAGCAATTTGATTATCCCAATAAAAAAATAAGACGTTGTATCTCATTATTGTTGAACCCGTTACCTTCTTCTAATTAAATGGATAAACCCATGAACATATCCCCCTTAGCCTGTGTCCATCCGGAGGCGAAGATTGGCAGGAATACCGTTGTCGGTGCTTTTGTTGTGATTGAGAAAAACGTTGTTATCGGTGACGACTGCCGGATTTATCCGCACGTTACCGTTTTGGATGGGGCACGGATAGGCAATCATTGTGCCGTCTTCCCGGGTGCCGTCATAGCGGGGATACCGCAGGATTTGAAGTTTGCCGGCGAAGAAACCACCGCCGAAGTGGGCGACCATACCACCATCCGCGAATGCGTAACCGTTAATCGCGGCACCAGCGCAAAGGGAAAGACCATTGTCGGCAGTCATTGCCTGCTCATGGCTTACTGCCACATCGCCCACGACTGCATTTTGAAGGACAACATCATTGTTGGCAACGCCGCCCAGCTGGCGGGAGAGGTTGAAGTGGACGACTACGCCATTGTCAGCGGCGGCACGCTCGTTCACCAGTTCACCCGCATCTCCAAGCACGTCATGATTCAGGGCGGCTCCCGCGTAGGGAAGGACATTCCCCCTTATACGCTCATCGGTCGCGACCCGATTGCCTATTGCGGCATCAACATCGTCGGATTGCGCCGCCGCGGCTTCACCAACAGTCAGGTGTTCCTCATCCAAGACATCTACCGCACGCTCTACACGCGCGGACTGAACACCACCGAAGCCCTCCGTTGCATCGAAGCCGAATGTCAGCCGACCGAAGAGCGCGACCTTATCCTCAACTTCATCAAAACATCCAACCGCGGCATCGTTCGCGGTTCAATAGATTAAGTAAACACTAATGATTGCGCGGATGCTTCGCCAGCATGGCGTTATAGTATCTTTCATCTCCCGTCACCTCTTCTCCGATCCAATCGGGCAGCGTGAATGGCTCGTCTTCGGCTTCCAGCTCTATCTCAGCCAGCACAAGCCCTTCATTCGCCCCGTGAAAAACATCCACTTCCCACGTATGACTGCCGGACGTTACCCAATGGCGTTCCTTTTCGATGCTGC
>LBCX01000269.1 GCA_001657575.1 Bacteroidales bacterium Barb4 | reverse complement strand
GCCCTCTCTGCCGCCGCACTGAAAGCTGCTGCCGCAAGGCATGGACTGACGGGCGACAGCTTCCCCGCCGTTGCGGATGCCGTCCGTCAGGCACTTTTGTCGGTAAAAGACCCTGCTACCGAACTGATATTCATCGGGGGCAGCAACTTCATCGTGGCGGAAGCCCTCCCGCTTTTTACATCAAACAACAATAATTCATCGATCAAATGAAAGAGGAAACAAAGAAAAAGCTGAGCGACTCCAAAGGCGCACGCTGGGCGGCTTTGGTTGTCGTGTCATTCACCATGATGTGCGGCTATTTCATCACCGACGTAATGGCACCGCTCGAAGACCTGCTGATGCGGACTTACGGATGGAGCAGCACGGAATACGGGCTGTTTACCGGTGCCTACGGATGGTTCAACGTCTTCCTGCTGATGCTTATTCTCGGCGGCATTATATTGGACAAGATGGGCGTGCGCTTCACGGGGGCGATGGCTTGTTTCCTCATGGTCGGCGGGGCGTTGGTGAAAGCGTATGCCGTTTCCTCGCTTTTTCCTGTCGGGGGGACAATCTTCGGCATCAACTCGCAGGTGATTGTTGCCGGGCTGGGCTTTGCCATATTCGGCGTGGGCGTGGAGATCACCGGCGTGACGGTCAGCAAGATAATCGTGAAATGGTTTAGCGGGCATGAGCTGGCGTTGGCGATGGGATTGCAGGTGGCACTGGCACGTGTCGGTACGGCTTTCGCGCTCAGTTTCAGTCTCCCGCTTGCCAAGCATTTTCAGACGGTGGCGGCTCCCGTGCTGCTCGGTGCGCTGATGCTCTGTATCGGGACGATAGCCTTTCTCGTCTATCACGTAATGGACAGAAAGCTGGATGCTTCCATCGAACGCCCTGCAACGGCAGAGACGGAAGAGGGCTTCCAACTGAGCGACATCAAGATGATAATCACCAACAAAGGCTTTTGGCTGATCGCCATTCTCTGCGTGCTGTTCTATTCCGGCGTATTCCCCTTCCTGAAATTTGCCACCAAGCTGATGATTTATAAATATAACGTGCCGGAAGACTTGGCGGGCGTAATTCCGAGCTTCCTGCCCTTCGGGACAATTCTGCTGACTCCCCTGTTCGGAACGCTCTACGACCGCATCGGGAAAGGGGCAACACTGATGATGATTGGTTCGTTCATGCTTATTGTCGTGCATATACTGTTTGCCATGCCCATACTGAACGAGTGGTGGTTTGCCACTATCGTCATGATTATTTTGGGTGTAGCCTTCTCACTCGTGCCCTCCGCCATGTGGCCTTCCGTAGCAAAGATTATCCCGCAGAAACAGCTTGGCACCGCCTTCTCCCTTATCTTTTATGTGCAGAACTGGGGACTGATGGGCGTACCGATGCTGATAGGCTGGGTCATCGACCGTTTTGCTACGCAACAGCTGGCGGACGGGACAACCGCCTATAATTACAGCATTCCGATGAGCATCTTTGCCGTGTTCGGTCTTGTTTCCGTCCTCATCTCTGCCCTGCTGAAAGCGGAAGACAGGAAAAAAGGCTACGGCTTGGAACTGCCGAATATGAAGAGGTAACCGGTATGGTGAAAAAGAACTGTATTTATATCAAGGGGGGGCGGGTTAATAATCTTAAACATGTAGATGTGGAGATTCCGCGTGACCGTCTGTCGGTTATTACGGGGCTGTCGGGCAGCGGGAAGTCGTCGCTGGCTTTTGATACGCTTTATGCCGAGGGGCAGCGGCGGTATGTGGAGAGTCTTTCCTCGTATGCCCGTCAGTTTCTGGGCAGGATGAGCAAGCCGGAGGTGGATTATATCAAGGGCATTCCGCCCGCTATTGCCATCGAGCAGAAGACGAACACGCGCAATCCGCGTTCTACGGTGGGCACTTCCACAGAAATATATGAGTATATCCGCCTGCTTTTCGCCCGTGTGGGGAAGACGGTGTCGCCCGTTTCCGGCAAGGAGGTGAAGAAGCATCAGGTGAATGATATTGTTCGCGAGGCGGCGGCTTTTCCCGAAGGGACGCGGCTTATTGTTTGTGCACCGATCATCCTTCCCAAAGGGCGGACGATGAGGCAGCAACTTGAGATATTCCAGAAGGAAGGCTATGCCCGTATTGCGCTCAATGAGGCGGTTTACCGCATTTCGGAGGCGTTGGAGGACAAGTCGCTGACCGGCGCAACGGGCATTGAGCTGCTGATAGACCGTCTGACGGTAAGCAGCGACAAGACCTTTCGGAGCCGTCTGGCTGATTCTGCCGAGACGGCTTTTTTTGAGGGGCAGGGGGTGTGCACGGTGCGGATTTTTCCCGAAGGGGAGAGTACTGTGGTGAAAGAATATACCAAGACGTTTGAGGCGGACGGTATTCTTTTCGAGGAGCCTTCGGATATGATGTTTAATTTCAACAATCCTTTCGGGGCTTGCCCGACGTGTGAGGGCTTCGGCAAGGTGATTGGCATAGATGAGGATTTGGTTGTGCCAAACAAGAATCTGTCCCTGTATGAGGGTGCCGTGCTTTGCTGGAAAGGAGATGCGATGTCGGAATGGCAGAAGAAGTTTATTGCGGGCAGCG
Organism: Bacteroidales bacterium Barb4; assembly: GCA_001657575.1. Lineage (GTDB taxonomy): Bacteria > Bacteroidota > Bacteroidia > Bacteroidales > Tannerellaceae > Barb7. The sequence goes on along the minus strand of LBCX01000269.1, from coordinate 1,498 downwards.
GGAAGTATAAGTTTCCGATTCATACGCCCTACCGACAGCTTGGTTTTGCGGAGAAGGAGCTGCTGTGGCACGGGCGGGGGAGTCTTCACGGGATAGATGCCTTCTTCCGGTTTGTGGAGGAAAATCAATATAAGATACAATATCGCGTGCTTCTTGCCCGCTATCGGGGGAAGACGGTCTGCCCTTCCTGCAAGGGGGCGAGGTTGCGACCGGAGGCTTTGTATGTGCAGGTGGGGGGAAAGGACATCAGCAGTCTGGTACGGCTTCCCATTACGGAGGCAAAGACGTTTTTCGACCGGCTGACACTTGACGAGACGGATGCGGCTATTGCGCAGCGACTGCTGACGGAGATACACGCACGCCTGAACTTTCTGCTGGATGTGGGGCTGGGCTATCTTACGCTCGACCGCCTCTCGTCCACGCTTTCCGGCGGCGAAAGTCAGCGCATCAATCTTGCCACATCGCTTGGGAGCAGTCTGGTCGGTTCGCTTTACATATTGGACGAGCCGAGCATCGGGCTACATTCGCGGGATACGCAGTTGCTCATTAAGGTGTTGCGACAGTTGCAGGAGCTGGGGAATACGGTCGTTGTGGTGGAACATGACGAGGAAATCATACGGGCTGCCGACTACATGATTGACATTGGGCCGGATGCCGGGCGGCTTGGCGGCGAGGTGGTTTTTCAGGGCGAACTCAGCCGGCTTGACACGGAGGCGAACAGTCACACCGTCCGCTATCTGACGGGGCAGGACACGATTGCCATTCCCGCCGTGCGGCGGCGTTGGAACAATTACATCAAGGTGGAAGAAGCCCGCAAGAACAACCTGAAAGGGATCAGTGTGAAATTCCCGCTCAATGTGATGACCGTAGTGACGGGTGTGAGCGGAAGCGGCAAAAGTTCCCTTGTGCGCGACATCTTCTACGAGGGAATGCGGCGGGTGCTCGACGATGCGCCGCCTTCCGGCATTGAGGCTTCCGGCATATCGGGCGATACGCATTTGGTCAGTGCCATAGAGTTTGTTGATCAACATTCCATCGGGAAAAGTTCGCGCTCCAATCCTGTTACCTACATCGGGGCTTACGACGAGATACGCCGGCTCTTTGCCGAGCGACCGCTGTCCAAGCAAATGGGCTATACGTCCGCTCATTTCTCCTTTAATAAAGAGGGAGGGCGGTGCGAGGAATGTAAGGGGGACGGGCGCATAACCGTTGAGATGCAATTCATGGCGGACATCACGCTCGAATGTGACGTGTGCCACGGCAAACGCTTCAAACCGGAAATTCTTGAAGCGGAGTATGACGGTGCAAACATCTGCGACGTTCTCGACATGACGGTCAATCAGGCTATCGAGTTTTTCTCGAAAAACACCAGCGCACAGGAACAGAAAATCATCAAACGCCTGCGCCCGTTGCAGGATGTGGGGTTGGGCTATATCAAGCTCGGACAGTCTTCGTCCACGCTTTCAGGCGGTGAGAATCAGCGCGTCAAGCTGGCTTG
>LBCX01000268.1 GCA_001657575.1 Bacteroidales bacterium Barb4 | reverse complement strand
TTTTTACCAACATTCAAGTACCATTGGAAAGAATATCATTTACATTTTACCCTGACCGGTAAAATCAGATCAGGCACTTTTTGGCAAGAATGAGAAGAAAGTCCAAATGTTATTCCAAAAAAAGTGGAAATGTTGGAACTTTCTGTTTTATTAATGCATTATCGAAACGGGACACTGCATGTACTTAGTTAGCAATTCCCGAATTTGAAAGAGAACCACTTAAAAAGTCAAGATGACTTCACTATCCTGCCAAACTCATCCATTCCCTTTCCAGCCACTCTTTCCTTTGCCTGAAATAAGCATCCCAATCTTCAATTTGGGAAACGGTTTGATAAATCTCCGATGCCTTCAAGTCAATCAATTCCTGTTCCAGCTCGTCCCGCCGCTGACGCAAATAGGCAACAGTCACCAAAAGCTCTTTCTTTTCATTTATTTCCGTTGATTTTGCAGCAAAGATACCCTGTTCCAAATTTGCCAGAATTTCAGTAACCTTTTCCAAATCATTCGTATCATACGCCTCTTTCAATGTGCGGAAAACCGCTTCCGCCTGCGCTTTTTGTTTTTCATTGACCACATCGGGATGGCATAGTTTGGAGGCTTTCCGGTAGTTTGCCTTCAATTCCTTCTGCTGTTCGTCGTCAAGCACGGCGATTACTTTCCGCGCACTGTCTTCATAAGTCTGCTTATACTCTTTATAGTCCCGTTCGGCTTCCCTTGCTTTTTCTTTTTTCGAGGAATCGTTTTTCGCTTCTTCCTTTAATTTCTTTTTCCGAGACTCCAGTATTTTCATTATCAATCCGCCCAGTTCCCTGTCGTGACGAACATTAAATTCATACAGCAGTTTCTCTATGTCCGCTTTTTCATCTTCCAGCGAACTGATTTGAAGTCCCAACACTTTTGCTTCCAAGCGCAATGCGGCAATCTCGGCATCCACAAACACAGTCAGCGAGCGGAAGCGCGTCACAAAATCAGTAATCAAGGCAATCGCATTGCCGTAACTTTTCTGCTCAATTTCTTTTATAACCGTAAAAACAGCCGAAAGCGAATTGTCCTGCGCCGGAATTGCCTTCTTCAATTTCCCCGTTTGATAAACAATATCTTCGGTATCTTCCAGTAAAATTACATTCTTCAGCGTTTCGAGCCGGATACAGATTTTGGCATAATCCGCAACCGCCGCTTCGGGGTCGGCACTGAGGCTCTATTTAATTGGATACATTTCTTTTTGCTTGGCATTAGCCTTTGGCCAATACTTACGTAAAAATGGATACCGGAAAGAGGTTTCACCATTTGATAACTCTCCTGAAAAATGGCAATACTTCTCTTTTTCGTTTTCATTTCCGCCAGATGTTTTCCATTCTTTAAAAGCTGTGAGACAAAATGGTCGTTTTTGATTAAATGTGATTCGTTTACCTGTTCTAATACAATAACCTGTTTTATCAGATACAGATAGACTATTGCTTATCATATCAAAATCCAATTCTTCAGGATAGTCATCTAATCTTTTATTTAGTGGTCTTATACCTGAATTAGGATTATAATAATATTGGCTATTATCTGCCAATACTTTTGATGAATGATATTCACTGTTTCTATAAACAGGTCTTTTAATAAAAAAGACTTCGCCTCTTTCAGCTATCCTAATCGAAGTATTGTATGCTTCACCCTCTGTTGATGATATTCTCAAAAGACTAAGGGTCGTACTAGTATTAAAATAAACACCAAATTCAATATTATTATTTATTGAAAAATCATGTAAATTTATTGAAGTAATGAGTCCTCCCTTATGATTTGCATAATATTTAGCATGTAGCTCCGATTCATATATTATGCCACATTAGGGAATTCAGAAAAGAATTCAAAATCTTTCTTGCTAAAACTTTTTGATATATCATCTTCATTCTTCCCAAAAACAACTAATATATGTAACTTATCATTCCGAAGATGTTTTTGGAGTAATTTCTGTATCTTATCGTTGAGCTTTATATAAGGAGATACTAATAAAAGTTCGTCTTCCGCTTCTGAAATGATACAGCTTAATTTATTTGTTAATTCTATATTTGTTAAAAAAGTAGCCATATGCAGGTTGATTTTTATAAGTGTTAATTGTCAATTATTATCCCATATCTATGATTTAATTATCCACATTTTCTCTTATCCCTCGGAGAAGAAGGGTCATTTCCATAGCTGTTCCTCAATTGGATTGTTCTACCTGCTTTATGAACAAATAATTCCATCTGCTGTTTTTTGCTGATGTCTTTTGCAAATGCTATTGCTTCTCTCTTATCGTCAAAATGCTTGGTCGCCTGCAAGGAACGGCTTGCCCTTACATTCCAACCTCCATTCAAGGAAGGGACTACATGTTGAGTTTTCTTTGTCATAACTGTATGATTTTGCAAACCTTATTGATGTGTTTGCCTTAGATGCATCTGCCCGATTTACTGTCGTCTGTTTTGTTTTTTTAGAGGCATACACAAATCTGCCCTCTAAAAATAGGTCGCCAAAGAAAGATAGGTTAAATGTATAGTTTCACAACGTTATCAGTATTGTGTGAATGAAGTGCTGAAAATCTGACTGCAAAGGAGCATAAAATATTTCAGAAGGCATTTGAAAGTAAGTATAAGTATATGATGCAAATTAGTTTATATTATTGATGTTACGCAGATGCCCTGAAAGGGCAAGAGATTTCAGCCCCACATGCAGCGTAGCGGAATGTGGGGTTTAGATGAATACATTTCAAACAAAACCCTGAAAGGGTGATATACATACAAGCGATAATTTACATCATAAATGATTCGATCGTTCTTTCAGAATTTATTGGCAACCTCTTGCCAAACCCCACATTCCGCTACGCTGCATGTGGGGCTGAAATCTTTTGCCCCTTCGGGGCATCTGCGTAACATCAGTAACTACTGTTTTTCAACTGTAAAGTTGGATATAATTACCAAATATTTTAGAAGGCAAAAGTAAGTATATGATGCCCTGAAAGGGCAAGGGATTTCAGCCCCACATGCAGCGTAGCGGAATGTGGGGTTAAAGATGAAGTCCGGTAAGTAAGTCCTGAAAGAACGACCGAATTATATCGCATTGTAAACCATCGTTTATAATTTGTATTGTTCTTTCAGAACTTTATTGATATACATTTGTCTTAACCCCACATTCCGCTACGCTGCATGTGGGGCTGAAATCCGGCGTCCTTGCAGGACTCCATTGTGTCGCCCTTTCCGTAAACCTCACATTCCGCTGTGCTGCATGTGGGGCTGAAATCTTTTGCCCTTTCAGGGCATCTGCGTAACATCAGTAAATAATGTGTTTTTCAGGGATAGTCATATACATAAATCAAGCAGGAGAAACGGGATTATTTCCCGTTCCTCCTGCCTGCATATAATTATCCGGTAGAAGATATTCTCAAATTTCCTGCTGCGGCGTAAAGCGGTACGCATTGCTCCAAGGTCCGTATTCCCCCTTGCGGTTGAACCAGCGAAAACGGGCGGTGTGCGGTTTGTCATACGTTTCGGGATCGAATACCTTGGTAAAGATGCTTCTGGTAACGATTTCGTGCTTGAGACAGTCCTCCGGACGGAGGTTTTCGCCGACTCCGTAGCAAAACTCGCAACCGATCGTTCCGGCGGGTTTGCTCGCTCTTTTTGCGCGGGGCAACTCTTTTGTAATCCGATACGATGTTTAGTTTCATGGGGTTTAATTATTAGATGGTTAGTAATGCGAATTTGTGTTTTCAATTGCAAATATCATAATTATTTTTCAAAAGAAAAAAAACAGCTTGTTTTTTCGTGTATGACAAAAATTTTACAGTTGGAAGCCTCCGATTACCGTTGGCGGCTTCCGGTTACCGATAACGGCTTGCGGTTACCGATTTCCGCTTCCGATTACCGATTTTTGCTTCCGGTTACCGATTTCAGCTTGCGGTTACCGATAGCCGGTATCGGTTACAGGAAGGATGTTCGGTTACCGATAGCGGCTATCGGTAACCGGAAGCTGCCATCGGTAACCGGAAATTGCCAACGGTAACCGGAAGAGGAAATCGGTAACCGCAAGCGGAAATCGGTAA
>LBCX01000267.1 GCA_001657575.1 Bacteroidales bacterium Barb4 | reverse complement strand
CGATCAGTCGCCGTTTTATAGCTCAGGTTGGACTTCAGGCTGTCACCAAATTCGATGTTATTGTACCCGTAGATGCGGAGAATATCCTCTATCACGTCCACATCGCGCTGCACGTCAATGCGGTAAACGGGGACATGCAGGGTCAGCCCTTCCTCTGTTTCAGACAGGACGGTTATTTCCAGACTTTCCAGAATGCCTTTGATGGTTTCCTTCGGAATTTCCTTGCCTATCAGGGAGGCTGTTTTGCGGTAGCTTAACTCCACCTTATACGGCTCCGCCTGTTTAGGATAAATGTCCTGTATCTCGCCGGTGATTGTGCCGCCTGCCGTCTCCTTTATTAACAGTGCGGCGCGTTTCAAGGCGTACAGGGTGCTGTTGGCATCCAATCCGCGTTCATAGCGGAAAGAGGCATCGGTGTTCAACCCGAAACGGCGGGCAGTCTTCCGGATGCGGGTCGGATTGAAAGTGGCTGATTCGAGGAATACGTCCGTTGTCTGCTCTGTCACGCCCGAATCCAGCCCACCGAATACACCGCCGATACACATGGCTTCTTCGGCGTTGCATATCATCAGGTCTTGGTCGGTCAGTGTCCGCTCTGTGCCGTCAAGCGTCACAAACTTGGTACCTTCGGGCATCGCCTTTACAATGACTTCCCCCCCTTTTATCTTGTTGAAATCAAACGCGTGGAGCGGCTGCCCGATTTCATGCAGAACGTAGTTTGTCACATCCACCACATTATTAATAGGGCGGACACCGATTGCCTTCAAACGGTTTTGAAGCCAGCCGGGGCTTTCCTTTACGGTCACTCCCTTAATGCTCACACCCGAATAACGCGGGCAGGCTTCCGCATCTTCCACCGTCACCTCAATGGCAGGAGACGATATATCTTCCGTCCGAAAGGCTTCTGTTGAGGGGCGTTTCAGTTCCGCCGGCTTCCCGTTCTGCTTCAAGTAAGCAAACAGGTCACGGGCGACACCGAAATGCGAGGTTGCATCCACGCGGTTCGGCGTAATATCCACTTCAAGCACATAATCGCTCTGAATATTGTAATAACCCTTAGCCGGCGTACCGGGGACGGCATCGGCGGGAAGTACGATAATACCGCTGTGGTCAGTGCCAATACCGATTTCATCTTCGGCGCAAATCATGCCGTTGGACTCCACGCCGCGTATTTTCGACCGCTTGATGGCAAATGATTCATTGCCTTTGTACAGTTTGGTTCCATTGACGGCAACGATTACTTTTTGCCCGGCTGCTACGTTGGGTGCTCCGCAGACAATCTGCAAGGGTTCGCCGCCGCCCGTGCGGACAGTCGTAATATGCAAATGGTCAGAATTGGGATGCGCTTCGCAAGTGAGGACTTCACCGACAAACAAGCCTTCCAAGCCGCCTTTAATGGTTTGAACTTCTTCTACGGTGCCGGTTTCCAATCCAATGGAGGTAAGTGCTGCCGCCACCTCTTGCGGTTGCAGGTCGAAAGACAAAAGGTCTTTTAGCCAGTTATATGATATATTCATTACTAATGTATTATCTTTTTCATGTGTTGCAACAGCATGATAGGTTGCCACCGCATCAAGCCGCTTTGGCTCAGCCTCTAACAAGGGTTTGGGATCCTGACGGGGAGCAGTGTGATTACTTCACCCAGTCGGGTGAAGTAATCACACACGGTCGGGTGAGCTTGCTTCACTTGGTCGGGTGGGTTTACTTCACTCGGTCGGGTGAAGTAAACCCACCCGACCAAGCGAAGCAATCGCTACCCTACCTCGTGCGTCGCACACTACGGACAGCCGATGACTTCTCTGCTTTGGGGGGAGCAGGCGTTTTGCCGGAAGTGCTTTTCTCTTTCTTGACGGTGGCGGATTTGCCACGGACTGAGGTTATCGTTTGTTTCTCGGACTTGTCGGATTTGTCGGACTTCTTGCCTTTGCTTGCTGAGACTTTTGCCTTTGCAGTATCCGGCTGTACCCAAAGGGACTTCTCAAAAGCTATCAACTGCTTTTCGATGGAATCGCGGGCGAACTGCAAGGAGTCCGGTTCGGGGAAGGACTCTTGGAGGGTCTTGTTCATCAGGTTCTCCGTCTTGATGATGTCGCCTTGAAACATGCGACGACGGAAGTAGTCGTCGATGGTGAAGGTCTTGGCGTTGTTCACGTTGGAGGTCATAATGAAAGCCGTGCTGATATAGGGACGAATGTTTTCGTAGGGAAGCCAGAAGAGAGGGGTAGTGCGCTGTTCGCTGAAATCACCGGCAGCAGTCAGGATGGGACAGACGGCAAGGGTCTTTACGTCGAAGAGGGAGTTGTTCTGGTCAAAGTACCATGCTTCCTTTATATAATAGGTAAGCACGTCCGCCGAAGGGATGTCGCTTTCGTTGATCACCAAAGAGGACTTTCCGTCGGCTTGGGCGGGTACCTCCTCGTAGAATATGTAGGCGCGGTCTAACACGTCCTCCTTGAAATTGACGAGATGGTCATCGTCAAAGGCTTCGTAGCCGTCTTCATATTTATAAGCCGTCAGCTTGCCCTCGCTCATCAGTTCAAAGATAATGGAGAAAAGGTTCTTGCTGCCGTTGATCGGGCGCACGGGGTAATAGAGGGGGGCGTTGGCTTCTTTGGTCAAGTCCAGTTCGCGGTAGAGGGTGCGCACCCAGCGGGCGTTGCCGACATTTTGGGTCAGGCGTTCATTCATGTCCTGTGCGCGGACGGTCAGTGCAGGCAGGTCTGAGGCTTTGGTTTCCGTGCGGTTGCCGCGCCCTGCCTGCGGCGTTCTGCGTTGCGGTGTCCCCTCCTCTTGCGCTTGGAGCATGGGGGCAGAAAGCAGGGCAAGCATGACCGGTATAAAGTACAAGCGTTTCATATCGTTTTGTTTCTTATCGTATAATTACTTGGATGGGGGAGATTTGGCGTTCAACACCATCCGGTCCTTTGACCGCTACGCGGGTGATGTAGAGTTGCTTTCCCCGTGCGATGTTGCGGAGCAGATTCTTCTGCCGTTCGGAGAATTTCGTGCCTTCCGTCACTTCCGGTATGGCATTGCCGAAGGAGTCGAAGGTGGTGATTTCAAAACGCAGGACAGTAAACGGCACATTCAGCAAATCATCGTCAATAGCGGCGAGGATGCCGTCCGCCGTCAGCAGGTCGCGCTTCGTGATGGGCGTACCGCCGCGATATTTGAGCGTATTCCCGTTCGTGTCCTTATATTCAAGATAGGGCATCGGGTCGGGCAGGGCGCGCACACGGAAGGCATTCTTCGCCATTTCCACCATACGACCGTCCGACATGCGGGCACTTACGCTGACAACGGCTTCCGTCCCAACTTTGGTCGGACGGGCTACCCACACATCGCCGTTGTGCGTCAGGTTGCCGTTTGTCATGGTTGCCGATACGTTCCCGCTCGGAATACCCGGCACAGCAATGCGGATAGGGTTTTCGATACCGGCATACAGGACGTTCATCAGTGTGGGGGCTACCGTGGCACTCGGTTCGGTCACGAAGTATTCGCTCACGAAGTCATGGCGCATGGTGCTCCCGTCATTGTTGGGCATCTCAATGTATCCAGTGATAGGGAATGTACCGGTTGCGCCGGTATTGACCGTGAAAAGTCCTTTATTCTCATAGGGAAGTTCCGTACCGTTCACAAATATGGTCGGGCGTTTGGTGGAGTCCACCGCTGAAAGTACAATGTTTGCCTTGTACTGCCCGCCCCGCATCACAATCTGGCTTTCGGGGATCACCTGCGCCGTGATTTGGTTCACGCGGTAGTCGCCGATGTCCACACTGCTCAGCAGGTTACTCAACACTTCGCTTTCGGCGTACCGTATATCGCTCTGCAACTTGGTCAGCAACGTAATAGCCGCCGCCACAGGCATATTCTCAAACAAAGCCGTTTCCCACGAGGGATTGCTCAATTTATTGCGCTTGGGAGCATCGGTGCTCAGGTCGGACTCAATGACATGGTTCTTTGCCTCATCCTGCACCATGCCCGTTACCAATGTGCGGTAGGCATCCAGCGACTTCCGCAGTTTCGCTCCCTCGCCGTTTACGGGCGAAAGCATAATGCGCGAAGCCGCTTC
>LBCX01000038.1 GCA_001657575.1 Bacteroidales bacterium Barb4 | reverse complement strand
GTATCTCGCCGCCCGTGCCGGTGGCAGCTCCGTTGAACGGCTCCACCGTCGTGGGGAAATTATGCGTTTCGGCTTTCAGAGATAGAACGGTCGGAATATCCTTGACGGCGTAGTAATCGGGGGTATCGCCGGACAGGGGGGCGAATTGTTCGATGGAAGGACCCTCATTGAAAGCTACATTGTCGGTATAAGCGGAAACCAGCCGGTTGGGGTTCTCTTCGGAAGTCTTCCGTATCAGCTTGAAAAGGGAACTTTCCTGTTCTTCCCCGTCAATGATGAAGACACCGTTGAATATCTTGTGGCGGCAGTGTTCCGAATTAACCTGCGCAAAGCCGTACACCTCGCTGTCGGTCAGCCTGCGGTTCAGCTTCCTGCTTACCTCCTTCAAATAGCTCACTTCCTCCCCGCTCAACGCCAGCCCTTCCTGCCGGTTATATGCCTCCACATCCTCTATATACAGAATGGGGGCAGGCTGCTTGCTGATAGTAAACAACTCCTGATTCAACCCGTCGTAAAGACGTTGCAACATTGGGTCATGCGAAGCATCGCCCGAAGCAACCGGACGGTATTCTTCGATGCGCGAGATACCCGCAAGCCCCATGTTCTGTGCAATCTCCACAGCGTTCGTACTCCACGGCGTAATCATCTCCCTGCGAGGCCCGGCAAACCAGCCGTCCACCGTCCCCGCCGTTACGGGCGTAGCCTCGTTAAACAGCCAAACCAGCTTTTGCATATCTTCGGGAGAGAACGCCTGTGCCGCTTCAACCGCCAGCACCGTCTTTGCGGGAGATCTGAAAAATACAATCATGTTATTGATGTTAAGTACGTGATGCGAATTAGTTTATAACTGATGTTACGCAAAAGTCCTGAAAGAACAAAATATTTCAGCCCCACATGCAGCGAAGCGGAATGTGGGGTTAAGAACGACACCGGCAAGGAAGTCCTGAAAGGACGAGAGAATATTGTAAATCATCATTTGTATTTGTATCGTCCTTGCAGGACTTTAGCATGTGTGTAATCTGTAAACCCCACATTCCGCTTCGCTGTATGTGGGGCTGAAATATCCCGTCCCTTTGGGACTTCACATAGCAGCAGTCGCTTTTGTTCGGCACGAAGATTGAACAAGCCGTATAGCACAGAACCGGATTTGAACATTACAGATAAAAATCATTAATCGGCAGCCGGAAGTACATCATTTCCTTAGCCCCCTCGTAATTATCCTTCTTTATCTCATCCTTCTCAATCAGCCGACTTAAATCAATGCTGCAATTGGAAATGTTTGCAACAGGGGAGGAGAAGTCTATATTGTTTTCGGTTTTGGTTTGATCCCAAAGGGAGTCTTTCTCGTGGGTTATTTGAACGAGCTGTTCGGATGTGGCTGTTTTGTATTCGGATATGATACGGTGTATTAATTCCAATTCATATTCGCTGAACCTGTCATCATTAAAAGATGCAACCGGAGTTATAACTGTTTTTGCTCCTTCTTTTTCGGCATGAATGAATTCGGAAAAGACACTGCCATTGTCGCGTATGAAGTAAATTTCGGGAGCTACCGGCCCGTATTGCCATACTTTATAATCCAACCATGTAACAGGGACACCGTGTTCCTTGACAGCTTTTTCATCTATGAGGTAGAGTAATTTAATCAGTTTGGTATGGTATAAGGGTGGCATTTCACTTGCCAGCAGAACCATCAGGTTTCCTATCTTCTCTCTGTTTACACGAACTCCCAAGCACATATTTATGTCTCCTTTTGGCGGACAAATATACAATATTAATGATTAACGGTGAAGGTCTCCAAATTCAACCGCTTGCGTGGAAATAATGATACTTTTGCCTCCTTATAATATACTATTTATGAAAGCAATTGGTAATTTGTTGTTTGCGGTTCTGTGCCTGCTTGTGCCGTCCTTTGCGGGGGCGCAGACGGAGGTGATGGCGTGGGGGAATATGACAGGCGTGCGGGTGGACGGGGAGTTGATGGAGTTTGAGTCAAGCCTGCGCGTGGCGGAAAGGGGCTGGTCGTCAGTAGAGGCAACGGGCAAGGAGCGGCAGTTTCGTCCGCTCTATATCCGCGACGGGCAGAAGCAGACGGTGAAGACGGCTATCGACCGTATCCGTTTCGAGCAGACGGTGAACGACCTGAGCAAGGGGAATGTGGCAGTGTCGCTGACAATGATTTCCGATACCTCCAAGGCGGTGGAAGGCGTTTATTTTGCGCTGGATATTCCCGCCAAACGCTACGACAACGGCAGTGTCCGCATCGGCAGCAGTGAAACGGCTTTGGCGATCCTGACGGAGGGCGACAAGGTGAAAAAGCTGTCGGGCAACCGCATCATTATCGAAGGAACAGGACGCAAGCTGCAACTTGATTTCGCCTCCTCTGTTACAGCGTTTTTACGGAAGGAAGCGGGGAATGCCGCCACCTTATATATACAGCTCGCTTCCGCTTCCGTCCGCAAGGGGCAGACCGAGCGGTTGAACTTTACCCTTCAAACAACGGGGGAGATTAACAACCGTCCGGCAACTATTGCCATTCATACGGATAAGCCCGGCCGCTTGTTTGCCGGTTTGGGCGGTAACTTCCGCCTGCAAAATCCGCAGGTTGATCCGAAGATAATCGACTACTGTCTGGACAACTTGCGTGTGGCTTGGGGACGTGTGGAGCTTCCTTGGCGTATTTGGCAGCCGGAGGAAAACAGCGACCCGATTGCCGATGCCCGTGCCGGCAGGCTGGACGAACGTGTGACGAATGCGATGAAGATGGCACAGCGTCTGGCTGCCAAGGGGATGCCCGTTATCGTAAGTGCATGGTTTCCTCCCGCATGGGCGATTGAGGGCGATCCGGCGAGCTATGTCCGCCACGGCGGTGTGCAGGCTTTTCGCTTGGATGCGGACAAGCAGCAGCAGATATACAAGTCGCTGACCGACTATCTGGTGTACCTCAAAGAGGAGTACGGCGTGGAGGCGACGGCTTATTCGTTCAATGAGTCCGATTTGGGCATTGACGTGCTGCATACACCGCAGGAACATGCGGCATTTATCAAGGGACTGGGTGCCGAAATGGCTGCCCGCGGACTGGCTACGAAGATGCTGCTGGGAGACAATTCGGATGCCACGACCTACGATTTCATCCTGCCCGGCATGAATGACCCCGAAGCGCAAAAATACATTGCCGCCGTCTCTTTCCACTCTTGGCGCGGGTGCGATGATGAAACCCTGCGCAAATGGGGAGATGCCGCCCGCCGGCTGAACGTTCCCCTGATTGTGGGCGAAGGAAGTACGGATGCCGCCGCGCATACCTACCCGATGATTTTTGCCGAATCCACCTTTGCGCTCTACGAGATAAACCTTTATATCCGCATTTGCGCCATCAGTCAGCCGGTGTCCATCCTGCAATGGCAACTTACGTCCGACTATTCCATCCTCTGGGGGGACGGCGTGTACGGCTCAACGGGTGCGCTTCGCCCGACACAGCGTTTCTGGAACCTGAAACAGCTGGCATCCACGCCGGAAGGCTCTTTTTCCCTACCCTTTGACTGCAATCAGGAGGATGTGAACTGCGCCGCCTTCGGAAACAAGGCTCGCGGGGAATACACCCTGCACGTGGTCAATAACGGTGCGGCGCGTGAGGCGGTTGTCACCGGATTGCCCCCGACCCTTTCCCGTATCAAAGTCTATGGCACGGACAGCAACGCCGGCATGAAAGAACTGCCCGATGTAAAAGCAGAAAACGGGACTGTCCGCCTCAATTTGCCTGCCATGAGCTTTGTTTCCTTGATGGCAGCAGAGAAGTAGAAGATGGAAGTTAGGAGATTATAGTCGTTAGTCCAAATTGGGATATCCTTTTCCGAACTTCGGAAGTTCTTTCCTGAACTTCGGAATTCTTTTCCCGAAATCCGGAAGCTCTTTTCCGAAGTTTGGAAGTTCTTTCCTGAAATTCGGGAGACCTTTCCCGAATTTCGGAAGCTCTTTCCCGAAACTCGGAAGCCTCTTCCCGAAATCCGGAAGCTCTTTCCCGAAATTCGGGAGAACTTTCCCGAATTTCGGTAGCTTATTTCCGAAATTGAGAAGCCGATATATCACGAAGATATGCCGGCTTCCTAACTACTAACTCCTGTCTCCCAATTACTAACTCCAATAATAGTATGAAACAATCCATAGATATAATAGATACCGGTTATTTCTTTGCCGACGGCGGGGCGATGTTCGGTGCTGTTCCAAAGACATCATGGTCGCGGCGGTATCCTTCGGACGGGAAGAACGGCTGTGTGCTTGCCATGCGCAGTCTGCTGATTACCACCGACGACGGGCGCATCATCCTGACGGACACCGGTGCGGGCAGCAAACACCTGCAACAGTTAAAATATTACCGCTTTTTTGATTTGAAGGATTTGAATGAAGAACTGGGGAAAAGGGGTATTCGGGCAGGGGATGTAACCGATGTAATCCTTACGCATCTCCATTTCGACCATTGCGGTTACGTGACACAACGGAAGGAGAACAGCGAGCGATATACCGTTTCCTTTCCCAACGCCCGCCACTGGGTAGGTCGGTCGCAGTGGGAAAACTTCCTACGCCCCAATGCGTTGGAAAAAGATTCTTATTTCCCCGAAAACATGGCGGCGGCAGAAGAGGCGGGGCTGTTGCACCTGATTAAGGAAGAGACGGAACTTTGTCCCGACGTAAGTCTTCGCCTGTACGACGGGCACACGGTCGGGCAGATTGTGCCGTATATCCGTATGCCTGAGCGAACCTTTGTTTTTGCCGGCGATGTGATACCGCTGGCGGCGAGTCTGTCGCCCGCATGGATCTCGGCTTACGACACGCATCCCGTCACTTCTTATTCGGAAAAGATACGCCTGTTGGAAGAGGCAGTCCGTGAGAATCAAGCCGTTATTTACTGCCACGATGCCTACACCCGCTGCACGACGGTGAAGGGGCGGCAAGGAATATTTAAGGCAACGGATATTATTAACGTGAGTTCGACATAAGGATTATTCTCATCGTTCTCATAATTTATATATTAACCCGTTGTGCATTTAGAGAATATTTCATAATCATCTTAAAATAAGTGATATATAATTTCCACAAAAGACCTTCCGGATTGCTTCGTGCTTTGCAATGACGAAAATAGTAACCGACTGCACAACGGGTTTATATATTATCTTCATCATTGCAAGGACTTTGTACGAAGTAATCTCAATCGTGAATTTTTGCAGGAAAAAATTGAAGAACCGGATTGGGAGAGATTACTTCGGACTAAATAACAGGATTTGAAACCCTGTTAGGATTAACAATACCATCGCTTTAATCGTTACCTGACAGTTACCATCGTTGCCCCAAACCCGTATTCACGGAAAGAAGCATCTTGATAGTAATAAGCCCTGTATTTGGTGTGGAGTTCCTGCTCAATGGCTTTGCGCAGGATGCCGTCGCCTTTGCCGTGGATGAAGATGAGCTGCTGCCCCTTTTTGCCGACATAGGCAGCAAGTGTTTCGCGGAATTTGTCCAGCTGGTAGTTGAGCATGTCGGCGTTGCTCATGCCGGAGGTGTTGTCCAGCAATTGAGCGATATGCAAGTCTATTTCAATGACGGAGGATTCTTGCTGATGTTTTGCCGGCGGATGAGGGGCGGGACGGTTGCGGTCGGCAGAGACTTTCTGCTGCATGGCTTCCTGCAAGTCGGCGGCAGAGATGACGAGTTCTTTTTCAGGCATATCCTTTCGTATGACGGGGAAGATAAGGGCATCTTCATCGAAGAAATCGTTGGGGACGAAACTGTGCAGTTTGTAAAACTTCACCGTATCCACCCGCAGTTCCACGGATACGGCATTTTTCAGCGAATAAGGTTTGTCTTTCTTGAAAGCAATCAGCTGGACGCAGATACGTTCCAAATCGTTCAAATCTTCTTTCCCGAACTCTTCGAGGAAGACGCGCGTATTCGGTTCGACAAGCCCGTTGGCACGGCTGTACCAGCTGTTGTTCCGCCGACTCATGTAGTTATAGAAAAGGTAATAATTGCTGTCGTTGACAAAATAGGTCTCGTATCTGCTTTGCTGCAACGCCTTCGAGTCTATCGGGAGACAGGCGAGACAGACGTTCAGCCGCTCCCCTTCCGGTGTCTCAACAACGGGGATAACCTTCGGTGTCGGTTTCAGGGCGGGAGGCGTAGCCTTGGGAGTTTCTGCCGGAGGCTTCCGGAATGCTGTACGTGTCGGCATACCGCCGTCGCCCACCGCTACGCATTCTTTTATAAGGACAGGCAACTCAAATCCGTCCTCATCTTCCACCAATACCTGATCCTTGCCTCTGAAACAACGAACGACACCGCCTCCGACAGCATTCAGAAAGCGGACTTTATCACCAATTTGCACAGCCATATTCGGGATTTTTTACATCATTTATGTTGTATGCAAATATAGATAGAAATACGGAAGGAGCAAGTTACCCAGGGTCAACGCATTAAAAATAACGTGAGTTTGATATAAGAACAGGAAATTACGGCTGCCTTTTATATCGAACTCACGTTAATTTAAATCTGGTACCAGATGTACCGGATGCGTGCCAATATAAGGATAAGCCCGTTTTGCTTCCGGCCGCCAAAAACAGGAGGTTAACTGTCCCAAGGTCTGACAACTCCTGATTGCAGGCTTTTTCCAAAATAATGGAAGGAGAAATGAATTCGGATCCGGCAACCACGGTTTCAGATGAATTTACAAAAACAGAACTATTTGTCATCTGTACGGTATTTTCTATTGTGATCCTGTTACGATCCTATTACTTGCCTATTACAAAAAAGCACTTTTCCTTTGCCCTCACTTTTCGGAAAACTATACTGTCGCTATACCCCTGCTTTTCCCCCTCCGTCTTTTTTTACTTGATGCACAAATCCCGGGCGGGCACGGACACACTCAGCATCTTGGGGCATCAGATGCGTTTCTGTCCGAATCTTTCTATAAAAGGGAAAGTGGCAGTATAAGTAATTCCTTGATTATCGGATGTTTTGATGAAAATGAAAGCAATCAT
Source organism: Bacteroidales bacterium Barb4 (assembly GCA_001657575.1). Lineage (GTDB taxonomy): Bacteria > Bacteroidota > Bacteroidia > Bacteroidales > Tannerellaceae > Barb7. Next base: position 9,038 of record LBCX01000038.1, on the reverse strand, counting down.
TCATTTTTCTGTAAAATGCTTTGGAGGTTTCCGGCAAGCGTCTATCTTTGCACTCGCAAATCGGGAAGGTTTTTCTCCGGCAAGCAAAACGTGAACATTGACAGTTTGGCCCATTCGTCTATCGGTTAGGACGCAAGATTTTCATTCTTGAAAGAGGGGTTCGATTCCCCTATGGGCTACCAATAGTAAAAATAAAAGAAGCATCTATCAACATGGCAAATCACAAGTCATCACTCAAAAGAATCAGACAAACAACCACAAAGCGTTTGCACAACAGATATTACGCCAAGACAGCACGTAACAGCGTGCGAAAATTGAGAGCCATTGAAGACAAAGCCGTAGCCGAAGAATTATACCCGAAAGTAGTTTCCATGTTGGACAAATTGGCAAAAAAGCACATCATCCACAAGAACAAAGCGAGCAACTTGAAGTCCAAACTGGCAAAACGTATCAACCATTTAGCCTGATATATCAATTATACTTGGTAAAATAAATACCTCCCCCTCCCTTGTATTGCCTGCCCGACGTAATGTTGGACGGGCAATACTCTTTTAGGCACCCATGAACAAATAAAGCAGAAAACAATGATTAGGATTGATCAGATACCTTCGCCATGTTATGTGATGGAGGAACGGTTGTTGCGGGATAACTTGGCATTGATTAAAAATGTGAAGGAACGTGCAGAGGTAAATATTATCCTTGCCCTTAAAGCGTTTGCGCTATGGAAAGCATTCCCGATTGTGCGGGAATATATCCCTTGTACTACGGCAAGTTCAGTGTTTGAGGCACAGCTGGCTTGGGAGGAGACAGGCAGTCTGGCGCATACCTACTCGCCGGCTTATACGGAAGATGATTTCTCGGAGATAATGAAATACAGCAGTCATGTTACGTTTAATTCGCTGTCACAGTTCCGGCGGTTTTATCCGGCGACAGCAGGGCAGAAAGACAGGCATGTTTCCTGCGGTCTGCGTATCAATCCTGAATATTCGCCGGTGAAAACGGATTTGTATAATCCGGCAGCTCCGGGGTCACGCATGGGAGTAATTAGCGACAATATGCCGGACAGCCTGCCGGAAGGATTGGAAGGTCTCCACTTTCATACGCTTTGCGAATCTTCTTCGCATGATTTGGAACGGGTGCTGGCTGTGGTTGAAGAGCGTTTCGGGCGATTCTTCCCCCATATCCAATGGCTGAATATGGGAGGCGGGCATTTGATGACGCGGAAAGGTTACGACACGGAACATCTGATACAACTCCTGCAACGTTTCAAGTCCAAACACCCTCATATAGAAATTATATTGGAACCCGGAAGTGCCTTTGTCTGGCAGACAGGTTTCCTGCTGACTACGGTGGTTGATATTATCGAAAATCACGGCATCCGAACAGCCATAATCGACGCTTCCTTTACCTGTCACATGCCCGATTGTTTGGAAATGCCCTACCAGCCCGTCATCCGTCAGGCTGTCCCGCACAGTGAAGGCAACTATACCTACCGCATCGGCGGCAACAGTTGCCTGAGCGGCGACTTCATGGGTGATTGGCATTTCAAAAAGCCCCTGCAGGCAGGCGACAAGCTGATATTCGAGGACATGATGCACTACACCACCGTCAAAACCACTATGTTCAACGGTATCCGCCTCCCCTCCATTGCCTTATGGAGCAGGGATGACGAACTGATTATCTACCGCACTTTCAACTATGAGGATTATAAAGGCAGGATGTCGTAACCAATGCTGGAGTTATTTACTGATGTTATTTATACTTTATGCGGCATAGTTTTGTACAAAACTATGCCGCATAATATCAAGAGTTTGTCATTTCATGTGCCAGATAAAAGGCGTCTCCGGTTTATCAGGACCGCCTAACAGTTCCAAAGCCTGTGCATAGCCTTGAGGGTCTTTAGTAGCTAAACTGACCGGATAGCGGACTCTGCGATAGACATTTTTAATATCGGCTTTATCCCATTCATTGTAGAAAGTCATAAACGGCAAGAGGCCTTCCAAACAAGGATTTTCAAACAAAGGTCGTCCGGTGCGACGGTAATCGTTTGTTGCTTCCAAAGGCAACCAAGGACACTGGGCAATATACTTTTGTGTCATAATTTTTGTCAGCGGGTCGTTGTTTGTTCCGGCTATACTTTTCGGGTATTGGTAAATGATTTGTTCCGTTGCACCTGTTTCGTATAGTTTGCGCTTCAATGTGACGGTTTGAACTTCGGTCGTATGGTTGAAGTTCACGCTTGTGCCCAAACGATTATAATCCTCGCTTTTCAGATAATCATCTGCAAAGCGGGAAAGTTCGTGATACTCGAAACTTGCCTTTACCCCCAGCTCATACCATTCCTTTGCCGTTTTACCGCCGGTATCCCAACCGTATAAAGCAGCTTCAGCCAACAGGAAATAAGTTTCCCAGTTGGGAAAGAACATACGGCGGTAATCACCGCGACGGTATTTTGCACCAATGCTTGGCATGAGTGCATTGTTGGCACGGACATTGGCAATAAATGCGGTTTTCCCCGTATAGTCGCCGCAAGTAGCGGAGAAAAAGGTATGCTTCATGTTCCATATCTTACCCGTTCCGTTCGGATATTCCATTTCAACGGCATCACCGGAGTAGAAATTCATTCTCCCGTCGTTATATCCCGGAATGTGATAAACAGCCAAGATGCGCGGGTCTATTTCACGCGGCAATGCATCAAAGAAATAACCGACCGACTGTACATTGGTTTTATTCGGCAAGTCATTGGGCAAGTACATACCCAGATATTCATTCGGCGATTGTGTCTCGTTGTCAAGCACCTCTTGGGGTAAATTGTAAACGGAGGTACTCGGAGCGTTCTTTGCCATATCCTCCAGACGGATTCCGCCCAGACCGAAAGCTATGTTGGTAACGGTAGAGGTTATCTGCATACCGATGTAATCACAGTCAAACACCGAACCGGCATCATCCTCCGTACTGATAGAGGCTTGTGCCACAGAAGCATTATCTTCCTTGTTGACAATGAAACCTTCAAGACCTCCGGCATCTTTTACCGCCTGTTCAAAGCGCTGCTTACCGGTGTCGCCCACCCGTTGGAAACGCATGGCACAACGCAGACGGATGGAGTTACCGTATTTCTTCCATTTCTTAATGTCGCCGGCATAGAAAGCATCATAGATGTCGCCCTTTATTTCCTTGCTTTCATCCAATTTGCTTACAGCAAGTTTCAATTCACCGTCCACATATTCATAGATTTCTTCCACGCTGCTAAACGGAGGATTCTCTGCCGTTCCCTTAAACCCTTTTATCGCCGGATAGGGGCCGAACATATCTGCCGCTTCGGAAAACAGATGTGCCCGCCAGATACGTGCCATCTGCACATAATTACCAACTGATTCTCCGGCAGTACCATCCGCTATCCTTTGTTCACCGATACGTATGGCTTCGGAAGCATTGAATATCCAAGTGGCAAGGGACTGCCAATAGTCACTCATATAATCATTGTAATCCTGCAATACCTGCGGACCGCTAATCGGGCGGAAAATATAGCGCGCTCCCCACGACCAAGTGCGGATAAAAAGAATATCACGTTCCCAGTAAGTCAGTTGTGCATCGGCAATGGAATTGTTCAGCAATCCTTCCACAGAAACCTGCGCTTCAACAGCTTTTACCGGATCCACATTCATCTCTTCAAAATCACTACAAGCCGACATACAGGCGCATAGTGTAACTATACATATTGTTTTTATTATTATAGATTTCATCATGCTGTCATTATTTTATATTAAAAACCTACAGTTATATTGAATGTATATGAGCGGGTAGTCGGCGGCGACATCAATTCCAGCCCGATTGCATTTGTCCCTGTTCCTGCCACCGATTCGGGGTCTATCCCCGGAACGCCGGTATAAACAAGCCACAGGTTATTTGCAACGAAAGAACATTTCAATTTTTGGAAAGGTGTTTTTGCCAGCAGTTTCTTCGGAAAATCATAGCCTGCCGACAGGTTTCTCAGTCTGACGGAGGTGGCGTCATATACAAATGCCTCCCCGATACCGATGTTTCCCTGTGCAAGGGCTGTCCAATACCTTTGGGGGGTTACTTCCGTTTCATTTACCTTGTATTCTCCGCCCGGCTGAGCTACCACTCCATCCACAACGAAGTTGTCGCGTTTCCCGTTCACCGCCGTTTCCGCCGATACACCGTTTCCTGCAAGCAAGGCTTTTGTTAATGCAAACATCTTCCCGCCTATACGGGCATCAAACTGAAAATCGAGCGTGATACCTTTATATTCAAAGCTGTTTGTCAGTCCAAGCATAAAGTCGGGTTGTTGATTGCCCAAATAATTCAACGGGGTTTCGCTGCGTTGGGGCAAACCTTCTCCTGTCAGCAGCAGTTTTCCGTAATAAGGACTGCTCTTGTCTTCCACTCGGCTGTATTTGGAGCCGTACAGATTGCCGTAAGCACCGCCTACGTTTGCAACAACCTGAAGCTCGTCCACAATCTCCAAGGCATACCTTTCCACACCCGGATACAGGGATTTGATTTCACTGTTGTTCTTTGAGAAATTAAACGTGGAGTTCCAGTTCAGTCCTTTCGGGTTGTCCAGTATCGTTCCGCTTGTCATCAATTCCACACCGGAGTTTTGGATATTCCCCGCATTTATTATCTTGCTCCGATAACCGCTTGCTTCGTTCATCGGCAATTCCATCAGCTGATTGGTTGAATTGGTTTTATACCATGCGGCATCCAATTTCAAACGACCGTTGAAGAAACGCAAGTCCAACCCTGCTTCCCACGATTTGGAGAGTTCGCTTACCACATTTTCATCAAACAAGACAGGGGCGGTAGATATGGTCGGCGTCCCCCAATAATCCTTGTTTACGGAATAGGTATTGTACAGTTGATACGGATTCAGGTCGTTCCCTACCTCGGCATACGAAGCTCGCAACTTCAAGAAGGTAAACCAAGACGGAAGTTCTGCCAATTCGGATACAACACCGGAGAAACTTGCCGAAGGATAAAAGTAAGAACGGTTTGCCTTACTCATCGTTGACGACCAGTCATTACGCCCCGTCACATCAAGAAACAAGGCATTCTTCCAGTTCAGTTGGAAAGAGCCGTACAGCGAATTCATCTTCCGCTGGGAATGATTGGTATTGACAACCGGCTTTTCCTTGCCGTTGTTTAAGGAGAAAAGGTTTTCAATCAACAAATCTCCGGAAGAAGCATTCAAGTCGGAGATTTGCTGGTTCATAAGGTTTCCGCCGAGAGTAGCACTTCCGCCGAAATCCTTCCAAAGTTCATCTTTCTGGGCGATAAAGAGGAAGCTGTAATTGCCTTCGTTAAACTCCTTCAACCGTTCTTCATAGACACCGTTTTTCGGTTCGGCAAAGCTGCCGGAATGTTTGCGGTGGTACATTCGGGTATTGTAGTAGTCGATACCGCCCTTTACTTCCGCACTCAGCCAGTCGGTAAACTCATAGCTCAACGAGACGAAGCTGATATAACGGTTACGGGTGTCATCGTTTTGGTTGTATTGCAACGACCACCAAGGGTTATCCTGCGGCATGGTTTGCGTGTCATACCACACCTGTTTTCCGTCTGCAATACTCGGATTGAAGGAACGAATATCCAAAGAGCGAGGCAATGTGCCGATGGTACGGAAGTTGTTCGTTTGGTTGATACCCTGAACAGGGCGATTGAATGTGTTTGTATTCACATAATTTACTTTGAAATCCAACTTCCAACGGTCATCGTTTCCCAAGTTAGTGGTTGCCCGTCCGATAATGGACGTTCTGTTCAGATCCGTTTCGGGAACGACACTGATATTGTTTGTATGGACAACGGAAGCATATACCGCCGTCTTCCCGACTTGTTGCTGGAATGTCACTGATTCATTGTCCACAACTCCGGTTCTGTAGAAATTGCCCACGTTATCGTAAGCGGCAAGCGGTTCGCTTTTCCCTGCCCAATTCGTTACGGATTGTCCTTCCATCCTTGGACCCCATGAGGAATAGCTGTTCGGGTTGAAAACTCCGTAATCTCCCTGTGCATAATTGTTTTGCACCTTAGGAGTGATTAAAAGATTTTCCGCAGAGATACCGGCGGATACCGTTATGCCCAAGCCCTGGCGGGCTTTTCCCGATTTGGTGGTAATCAATATAACCCCGTTTCCTGCTCTCGAACCGTACAGTGCAGCGGCAGAAGCACCTTTCAGTACGGTCAGGGTCTCAATGTCGTCCGGATTAATATCCTGCAAACCGTTACCCATGTCCATACCGCTGCCGCCCCACACATCGGCATTACCGCCGGCAGTATTATCCATCGGCACACCGTCAACAACCACCAACGGCTGGTTATCGCCGGTGAAAGAACTTTGTCCGCGAAGGATAATCTTGGAAGAACCGCCGACTCCGCCGCCGCCTTTTACAACTTGCAGACCGGAAATCTTCCCGCTAAGCGCATTTGTTACATTCACATCGCGGGATTCAGTCAGCTTGCTGCCGTCCAATTCCTGCAAGGCGTAACCCAATGCCTTTTGATCACGTTTGATACCCAAAGCTGTGACCACCACTTCGCTCAAGGCTTGGGTATCATCTTTCAAAACCACCTTCTGCGCTTGAGCAGCCGGCAACTCTTGGGGCAGATAACCGATATAGGAAACTATCAAAACAGCATTTTCCGATACCGACAGTGAATAATTACCGTCCAAATCGGTAATCGTTCCGTTTGTTGTTCCCTTTTCAATAACATTCGCTCCGATAACGGGTATTCCTGCCCCGTCCGTTACCGACCCTGTGACTTTCCTGCTTTGCTGGCTTGCCGTAACATCGGCGTAAGCAGACAAAGGGGTGCACATCTGTGAGAACACTACCGCAAAAAGCAGGCATAATGTTGACAACTTGAGGGAGTTTTTACCTCTTTCCAAATTCATAGGCCATATATTTTATATTAAAAAATGCCCGCGAATGTACATCTTTTAATACAAAACAACCCTTCTTAGTAACTTTGTTCCAGAGCAACCGCTGTTTCTCAGGATTTGATTAAACGAAAAGCAATCCTTCCCGCCTCTTCAAGTATCTCATCTTCCCCCTGCACCTTCCTGTTCTCCATCAGTACCTCCCCGTTGCATATCACCGTGTCAATACAACTCCCGTTGGCAGCATAAACCAGATTGGAGACAAAGTTGAAGTTCGGCACGAATGCCGGCGCATGTAAATCCACCAAGCAAAGGTCAGCCAGACAACCCTCCTCAATCCGTCCGGCATTCAGTCCGGCAATAGATGCTCCGGCTTCAGTCGCCGCGTACAGCATTTCGTCTGCCGTCAGCACTTCCGGGTCTTTGCGCCAGACTTTGCCCAGCAGGGAAGCTAATTTCATTGCTTCCACCATATCCAGATTATTGGAAGACGAACAGCCATCGGTGCCTATCCCGACCGTGATGCCTGCCCGTTTCATTTCGGCAAACTTGAAGCGGTCGCCGGAAGCCAATTTCATGTTGGAAGCCGGATTGTGGGCAACTTTCACGCCATGGTCAGCCAGCATCGGTATTTCCTCATCGTCCACGTACAAGGCGTGAGCGATAAGCAGACGGGAGGAGAGAACGCCCAGCTTGTGCAGATAGCGCACCGGCGTCAGCCCGAACTGCTTGACGGCATTCTCCCTTTCGCTTTCCGTTTCCGCCAGATGCAGTTGGATGAGCAGGTTGTGTTCCGCCGAAAAGCGATCAATCCATTGCAGCATATCACCCGACACCGTATAAATGGCATGGGGACCCAACGAGAGCCGGATACGCTCGCCGTACTTGTCCGCCTTTTGAAACTGTTTTCGGATGTTCTGTTTGCCCGATTCGGCAAGTTCAGGCTTGAAGTGGTCAAAGCAGACGGCGGACAGGATGCCGCGTATCCCCGCTTCCTCGACGGCTTCGGCTATGGCTTCCGTCTTCTGATACATATCAAAAAAGGTGGTCGTCCCGCTCTTTATCATTTCCAGACAAGCCAGCTTGGCACCCCAATAGACGTCCTCGTGAGTCATCTTGGCTTCGTTTGGCCATATCTTTTGCTCCAGCCAGGGGAACAGTTTCATGTCGTCGGCAAAACCTCGGAGCAAGGTCATGGGCGCATGGGAATGGGTATTCACCAATCCGGGAATAACGGCTTTGCGGGAGCCGTCTATCACCTTGTCTGCAGCAAGCGTCAAATCTGCCGCCACCTGTTTAATGTACTTCCCTTCGATATATATATCGGCGGAAGTGCCTTTCAATTGTACCCCTTTAATCAGTATAGTCTTCATCTTTCAATTAAATTGTGCTTTCATATTCTTAATCTTCTCGTTGCGGATGCGGGACAGCAGGGCAGCCTGTTTGTCGCGCTTCACGGCAGCAAACGAGCAACTTTCCTTCACCTCTATCACCCCCAGCTCGTCCCTTTCCAATCCTCCCTTTTGAAAGAGGAAGCCGGCAATGTCCTTCCGGCTCAGCTTGTCCCGTTTTCCCCTATTGATTGTTAAGGTTATCCATTCGGAACGCAGCAGCTTTCCGGCTGTTTCCGGCAGGAAAAACTCCTCCGGCTCGCGGGCAATGTATTCGGGAACGGTTTCCGCCTCGTTGATAATAAGGAAGGCATTCCCTTCGGCATCCATGCGTGCCGTCCGCCCGTTACGGTGCGTATAAGCCTCTTCATTATGAGGCAAATGGTAATGAATGACATGCTTCACCTCCGGAATATCCAATCCCCGCGAAGCCAAATCGGTAGAGATAAACACCGTTGCACTCCCGTTGCGGAAGCGTGAAAGTGCCCGCTCCCGCTCCGACTGTTCCATTCCGCCGTGGAAATATTCATTGTCCGTTCCCGTCTCCGTCAGGTACTCGCTTACGCGCTCCACCGCCTCGCGCAGATTGCAGAACACCAGAGCCGATTCCCCCTTCAACTCTCCCAGCAGACGGTACAACGTATCCAATTTATCCTTGACGGGCGACTTCACCACCCGCACCGTCAGCCCCTTCAATCCCTTTTTCTCCGAAAGGAAGGAAAGACGCACGGGCGAATCAATCCCCG
>LBCX01000266.1 GCA_001657575.1 Bacteroidales bacterium Barb4 | reverse complement strand
GGGTTGGGCTATATCAAGCTCGGACAGTCTTCGTCCACGCTTTCAGGCGGTGAGAATCAGCGCGTCAAGCTGGCTTGTTATCTGGGGATGGAGCGGCAGCAGCCTACGCTGTTTGTCTTTGACGAACCGACTACCGGTCTTCATTTCCACGACATAAAGACACTGCTCAAAGCCTTTAACGCGCTTATCGACAGAGGGCATACGCTTGTTGTTATCGAGCATAACATGGACGTTATCAAATGCGCCGACCATATTATTGATTTGGGACCCGAAGGGGGAAAGGACGGGGGTATGTTGATTTGCGAAGGTACGCCGGAGGAAGTTGCGGCGTGCAAGAAGTCTTATACGGGGCAGTTTCTTATTAAAGGGAAACTGGCGGAAGGGGGATGCCCAATACCAAAAGTAACGAATTAAGGTCATAATATGATAACAATTATTATAAAGAATGAATTTAATTTTTGAAAGAGATACTGATTAAAAATTAATAAAACTGTTATTTTTTTAAATTATTTTTTCTGAATATAAACAATATATATATATTATGGTAAAAGCATTTTTATCCCACAGTAGTGCTCAAAAAGCATTTGTAAGAAAATTAGCAGAAGAAATAGGTTTTGATTCTTGTATAATTGATGAAAAAACTTTTGAAAGTGGCAACTTAATTTTAGATGAAATAATTACTGCAATTGATAAGTCAGGAATATTTATCCTGCTATTGTCAAATGAAGCCCTTAATTCGGATTGGGTAAAAAAATAGATTTCGCATATTAGAGATTTAATTGACGAAGGTACAATTAGCTATTTTAAACCATTTATTATTGATTCAACTATTACCATTGATGATTCGCGTATAAAACCATGGATAAAGAAAGACTATCTTTTAGAATGCTTTGATAGCCCAATACTTTTGGCGCGTAAAATAAAAGAATCTATTAGAGAAATTGTTTGGAAAAAATATCCTCAAATCAAAAAGAAGGATAATTTATTTAAGGGAAGATATTTGGATCTTCAAAAAATTGAGTCAAAATATTATGATGGCAATACCAAATTAAGGCGGGCTTTAATTGTATCAGGCTTCCCCAATGGTGTTGGACGAAGAAAAATTCTAACTCAATTCATAGTTGATAAACTTACTACCAATAAAAGTTCTGCTTATACCCCTCTCTCTATTGAGTTATTTGATGGGCAAAGCATTGAGGACTTCATTCTGCAACTAAATGATTGTTTCCTTTTGTGCTCTAAGGAAGACCTATTAAGAGAAATTCAAGGCTCAAAACAGCGAAAATTGGATTTAGCGATAAAGCTAATAAACTATATGGCTGAAAAGAAAGAAAAATTGTTAATTCGAGATAATGGAGCATGCGTATTAAGTAATGGTCACATATGTTCTTGGTTTGAAGATATTCTTACTTCAAAAGAGATACAATCTCAAACTCTTTTCTTCATTGCATCTAAATGCTACCCATGGTCTGACATTGAGAATCGCTTTCCAGGATTAATATCTGTGCAAATCCAGCCTCTTATTAAAGAGGATATTAAGGTCTTATTTCATGCATATTCGGAGGAAATACATTCTTTATCAATTAAAGAAGAAGACGCCGACTATTTTATTAATAAGTTTCCAGGGTTGCCAGATCAGATTTTTAGATGTGTTGACTTAATAAAAGAACATAATGTTGGTTATGCAAAAAAAATGTTACCTACGATTATTGAATCTGGGGATAGATATATTCTCTCTTTACTTGACTTATTTAAGGATAAGCATTCCCATATGCAAATATTAATTCTAATGTCTTCATTTGAATTCATTAGCTATGATTTATTGAAAAAACATCTCAAAGTCTTGTTGATATTGATGACGTTTTGCAAGATTTTCATCGATATTCAATATATGAATCTTTTGGTAGCCATAATCAGTACATTAGATTAAATATCGCAATTTCAGACCATATAAATCGTTCAAAATTACCTCTTGATCCTGTATTAAAAAAAAATTAAGAGATATAACTCGACAATATTTAATTGATTCTGAAGACTATGATATAAAAGATCTTTCAGAATTTTTGTTCAATGTACAAGATGCGATAAAAAGTGGAATTAAAAACATAAATGAAAAATATCTGATTCCTTCTTTTTTTATGAAAGTAATTATTAATGAATACAAAGATGGGAATGACAATAATGTTGTAATCTTATGCGATAAGATTTTATATGACAATAAAAAGTTTTATGTGGAAATTGTTAGAGGTATTAGATATTGGCTGTGCTCTTCTTTATGTAGATTGCATAATGAAAGATTTTTTCAAGAAATAAATTATTTTTCTGGATATTCAGATTATTTTTTAAGAGGGTTTTATAATCGTCATGCAAAGCAATATCTTGAAGCGGAAAAGTATTATCAGTTGGCTTTAGATGAAAAACAGAGAGATAAAGAATATACTGCGAAAGCTAAGCATGAGATGGTAATAGTAAAAATGAAGCTTGGTAAATATGGAGATGCGTTAAAGTTGGCGGAGGATAATTATAATCATCAAAAAGCCAATACTTATCATATTGAATCTTATTTTAGATGTTTGGTTAGAAGTCGAAAGCCTAACAAATATATACTTAAACATTTAATAGAAGAACTTAAAGATTCTTATGATGTAAAGAAAGATATTATAGTCTCAACATTAGAAGCAGAATATAAATTTTTTATTGATGGTGACTTTCCTGAGGCAGTGAAAGATTTAAGAGAGTTGATTGATAGTAATCCTAAATACAGATACTATCCATTCAAAACGCTTGATGAAATTTGCAAGAAAAGAGATGCAATTGAAATGACTCATGATTTAAGGGAAATGTATAGGAAAGATATTGATGAAGAACCTGATGAAGCGGTCTAATACAGACTAATTATGTGTAAATTGGGTGCACCTAAAAACAAGAAAGCGACCTCCTGTTAAATAGGTGTTACGGCTATATATAAATATTGATAAAGCTATGTAAACAATAGCCTTTATCTAATAGATATTATTCGTGAAGATAAAGGATTGTAAGCATAAGTGTCAAGTTTCACAAGGTTGTAGATAGAAGTTACTTTTAAATTGTCCTTTAAAATGCAATTCATGGCATGCATCACTCTTGAATGTGACGTATGCCACGGTAAGCGTTTCAAACCTAAAATCCTTTTTTTCAGGCGGTGAGAATCAGCGCGTCAAGCTGGCTTGTTATCTGGGGATGGAGCGGCAGCAGGCTACGCTGTTTGTTTTTGACGAACCGACTACCGGTCTTCATTTCCACGACATAAAGACACTGCTCAAAGCCTTTAACGCGCTTATCGACAGGGGGCATACGCTTGTTGTTATCGAGCATAACATGGATGTTATCAAATGCGCCGACCATATTATTGATCTGGGGCCCGAAGGGGGAAAGGACGGGGGTATGCTGATTTGCGAAGGTACGCCGGAAGAAGTTGCAGCGTGCAAGAAGTCTTATACGGGGCAGTTTCTTAAAGGGAAATTGAAAAAGTCATATATTTGCGACCCTTTCCCTCTTGTTAAATAACTCAGCAGGACATCTGCGTAACCTCAAATACTAATAAAACGGATATGAAACGTATTACATTCTTGCTCATAAGCCTCTTTTCGCTTGCTTCCGCGTCTGCCCAGAAGAAGGATTTTGCCTATACCTTCTACGGGTTTGTGCGCGGCGATTTGTTTTATAACAGCCGGACGAATGTGGCACCGGTGGACGGTAATTTCTATCTCTATCCCATGCCCGAAGCCTTGGATGCCGACGGGAAGGATTTGAACGCCGTGCCCAACGGGAGTTTCTATTCCTTTACCACGCGTTTGGGGCTTGACGTGAAGGGCCCGAATGTAGGCACTGCCCGCACGGCGGCGAAGGTGGAGACGGACTTCGGCGGTATCGCTTCCAGCACGACGATGCTCCGTATCCGTCAGGCGTATGTGACGCTGGATTGGACGAAGAGCCAGCTCCTTATCGGGCATACGTGGCATCCGCTGTTCGGCACGGTTGCCCCCGATATACTGAACCTTTCGACCGGTGCGCCCTTTCAGCCGTTTAACCGCAGTCCCCTGCTTCGCTACCAGTATAAAGCCG
>LBCX01000265.1 GCA_001657575.1 Bacteroidales bacterium Barb4 | reverse complement strand
GGCTGAAATCGGGCGTCCTTGCAGGACTCCCTTGCCGGCGTCGTCCGCATAACCCCACATTCCGCTACCCCACATTCCGCTGCGCTCCATGTGGGGCTGAAATCTCTTGCCCCTTCGGGGCATCTGCGTAACATATCCCCGAACCCCTAACAGGGTTTCAAACCCTGTTAGGGGTAAATAACCCCCACATTCCGCTCATCACTTCACCACAAACTTCCTTGCTACAAACTTCTCTTTCCACTTCGCCCCATTCAGTATATAAACCCCCGCAGACAACGCCGCCGCCTGTTCGGCATCATCGCCGCCCGCCGTAAATTGCAGCACCCTTTCCCCCTTCATTGTACTGACCGAAATAAAATAGCCTTCCAGATTGACAAGATGCAGTACCCCCTCCGCATAATACACCCCTGCCTCTTCTACCCCTGACAGGGTTTGAAACCCTGTCAGGGGTTCAAATACCGCCGTCAGCACCACGTCCTCCGTCGCAATAAACGTATAAGGATTGGCAGCCGAAAAGAGGCTCCCGTCCGCCTTTGTCCACTTCACAAAACGATACCCCTCATGCGCGCCTGCCTCTATCTTCACTTCTGCTCCGGGCAGATACACGCCGTCGCCCGACGTTATCATACCGTTACCGTCGGCGGACAGGCTCACCTTGTAACCGTTGCTGCTGTTGTCTTTGACAAACCAAGCCGTCAGTGCCGTTTCCTCCTTTACGACAAACCTGTACGGGTTGGCAAAGGAAATCTGTTTTCCCGCCGCATTTCCCCACATCACAAAATGATACCCGTCGGCAGCCTCCCCCGCTTCCACCTCTGCCTCCGTATTATACGCATAGACACCTCCGCCCGCCTTTATCCTGCCGTTTTGGGCAGATAATTTCACATTACAGTTGTTTGAGGCAAAATGTGCCTGAATAGCCGTGTCGCCGGTCACAACAAACGTATAGGGATTGGCGATAGACAGCTTGTCACCCCTCGCATTCGTCCATTTCACAAAGTGATAACCCGTATCCGCCGTTGCCGTTGCCGTTGCCGTCGCTCCGTGCGCATAGGTTCTGTTGCCTTGTGTGACCGTACCGTTGCCGGCAGCGGACAAGCTCACCTGATAACCGTCGTTTAGGACAAAACGCGCTTTAACATCCGTTTCTCCCTTCACAATAAGATTGTAAGGATTATCCCCCGAAATGCTGTCTCCCTTCGCATCCGTCCACTTCACAAAGTGATACCTTTCATTGGCTTCCGCCTCAACCTTCACCTCCGTATTGTACGGATAGGTACTCCTGATGACTGACTTTATCGTGCCGTTTTCGGCGGACAAACGCACCTGATAGCTGTTTATCGCAAAATGTGCCTGAACAGCCGTATCCCCTTTCACCACAAACATGTAGGGATTGTTTCCCGAAACGCTGTCACCCTTTGCATTCGTCCATTTCACAAAGTGATACCCCATGTCGGCTTCCGCCTCAGCCCTCGTCTCCGCATTATACAGGCATGGTTCCCCGCCCGACTTTATCCTGCCGTTTCTATTGGCGGACAAGGTCACCTGATAACTGTTTGGCGCAAAATGCGCCTGAATAGCCGTGTCTCCCTTCACAATAAACGTATATGGATTGGCGGTGGAAAGACTGTTGCCCCTTGCGTTTGTCCATTCCAAAAAATGATACCCGTAATTAGCCTCTGCCTGCACCTTTGCCGACGTATTATACAGATAGGCTTCCTCGCCCGACTTTATCGTTCCGTTGTTATCGGCGGACAAGGTCACCTGATAACTGTTTGGCGCAAAATTCGCCCGAATAGCCGTGTCCCCTTTTACAATAAACGTATAGGGATTGGAGGCGGAAAGGCTGTCACCCTGTGCATTTGTCCACTTCCAAAAATGATACCCGTAATTAGCTTTCGCCTCTGCCTTTGCTTCCGTATTATAGTCACATACATTCGTGCCCGACTTTATCGTTCCATTCGCCGCGGCTGACAAACGCACGTTATAGCTGTTTATCGCAAAATGCGCCTGAATGTCCATGTCCCGTGTCACAATAAACGTATAGGGATTGGCGGTGGAAAGGTTGTCACCCTGTTTATCTGTCCATTTCAAAAAATGATACTCCGTATCGGCTTTCGCCTCTATTGTCGCCTTCGTATTGTATCCATATTTATCTGCGCCCGACTTTATCGTACCATTCGCCGCGGCGGATAAATTCACCTGATAATAGCCCCTGATAAAATTCGCCGTGACAATCGTGTCGCTTTTTATAGTATATGTAAAGGTATAGGAATTGCTTGAAGAAAGAGTTTTCCCGTCCGCCCCCGTCCTCCACCTCGTAAAAAGATAATCCTTATTAGGAACAGCTGTCAGTATCTCAGTCCTGGTGTTGCCGTAACGCAGCTTGCCAAAGTATCTATCCCGTTCTATATTTGCTGCTGTTTTTGATATACCTGCACTTCCTCCTATCGAATCATTTACCTCAACAATCAACTCATAATCAGGGAGAACAATGGGAAACTCCATCCATGTAAGCTGTGAGTCAGTGTTTTTCCACCCGTATTTTTCTTCAGAACATTTCGGGATATGAATCTTGCAGTCCTTCGGCTTGGTCTCGTCAATAAAAGGATTGCCTGCAACAGTTCTCCCGGCCGGATCGTCCCAGTTAAGATAAACGTCTTTCAAATTCGGACACTCTGCAAAAGCCCGCGTTTTAATACTTCTTACACTGTTCGGAATGGTTACGGAAACAAGGGAAGAACAGCTGCTGAAGGCAGCAATTCCGATGCTTGCTACCCCTTCCTTAATAGTAACGGACTTGAGGGACGTACAAAAGAAAAAAGTACACTCTCCAATGTCTGCCACACTGCCGGGAATGGTTACGGAAGCAAGGGAAGAACATTCGAAGAAGGCAAAAGCTCCGATGCTTCTTACCCCTTCCTCAATAGTAACGGACTTGAGGGACTTACATTCCCAAAAAGCCCACTCTCCAATGCTTGTCACACTGTCGCAAATGGTTACGGAATCAAGGGAAGAACAATAGCTGAAGGCATAAGCTCCGATGCTTCCTACCCCTTCCTCAATAGTAACGGACTTGAGGGACGTACATTCCTGAAAAGCATAATCTCCAACGCTTGCCACACTGCCGGGAATGGTTACGGAATCAAGGGAAGAACATTGGGAGAAGGTAGCATATCCGATGCTTTCTACCCCTTTCTCAATAGTAACGGACTTGAGGGACGGACATTCCCGAAAAACAGATTCACGCCAATCTGCTATATTGCCCAAAACGCTGACGGAGGTTAAGGATTGGCAAGCCTGAAAAGCTCCAACTCCAAGATGTCTTACGCCGTTCATAATAGTTACAGACTTAATCTGTTTATTCCCGTAAAAAGCGCTATCCACAATTTCTGTTACGGTATATTGTTCCCCGTCGCTGTCTGTAACCATCTCCGGGATAACAAGATCTGGATTTCCGGAGTAAGACCTGTTGTTTCCTACGATAGCAATAAGGCTGGTCTGGGATAAAGTATATTCTACATCATTGATTTCTTCTGCCTCCATCGTTTGAAGCACGCAGGCAAGGCACAAGCCCGCCAATAAAATCTTTCTTCTCATATTATTTAATGTGAGTTTGATATAAGAAACAGTCATAATCATTAAGTATTTCTCCGCATTCCCCCGCATTGTGAAGTCGCAAATGTATGACTTTTTCAATATACTCCGTGTTTACCCTGCCTGCATGATATGATTTTTTATCCTGCCGTCGGGAAGAGAGACGGGGGGTTGAGGCAGGCTGACGAAGGCATCCGTCTTAGCGATGAAGGCATCCGTCTTAGTGACGAAGGCATCCGTCTTAGTGACGAAGGGACTGTCTGAAGAGAAGTAACGCTTAGTCGATAAGGAATAACGCTTAGTCTTTAAGGAATAACGCTTGTCGGATAAGGAATAACGCTTGTTGTATAAGGAATAAGTCCACTACATGTTAAAAGTGCGTTATTCAGGCAAGGAGAGGGGGTACAAACAGGAGGCTTTTGACCGTATCGAAGAAGAGTAGGGCTTCGTCTCCAAGAAGTAAGGCTTCGTCTCTAAGGAATAGAGCTTCGTCTCTAACGAATAAGGCT
>LBCX01000264.1 GCA_001657575.1 Bacteroidales bacterium Barb4 | reverse complement strand
TATCTCTTTTTTACACGGGGCAAATCTAAGGTGACAGGGTTTGAAACCCTGTCAGGGAAATTATTGATTGTTTTCCCGACCAAAAAATGCGCGGCAAAAGTAACAATCTATCTTACATACAAAATAACCTCTATGTTTCTTTATGTAAGGTAAAATTTGGCAAACACACAGAGCGAGAGAAATAAACTTGGCGGCAACGTTGCCGGAAGCCCTATCATCCCTGGCAGGGCGTTCTGCTTTTTCAACACCGGCAATCCTTTAAGCCCGGCGGCTGTTCTTCTTGAATTTCCGCTGTTCTTCTTGTTTAGCGGCTATTCTTCTTGAATTTCTGCTATTCTCCTTGTTTAGCAGCTATTCTTCTTGAATAGCGGAAATTCAAGAAGAATAGCAGAAATTCAAGAAGAATAGCAGAAATTCAAGAAGAATAGCCGCTAAAAAAGAAAGATAGCTTTTTTTAAACAAAAGAGGGAGCAAACTGTATTTTTTCGTAATATACTGCAAAAAAAGCAGAAACTTTTTTTCTTTTTGAAACAGGGTTATTATATTTGTCCCTGAAAAATTTGTATTACAAACCCTTAATATTTAATGCAATGAAACTAAGCAGATTATCAGACTACAAAAAGGCGAATCCGCGCGGCAAACTGGAAGTATTGGACAATGTTTTCCTGAACACAAAGGAGAATCTGGCGGCTTATAACATTCCGCAGGCTGCCAGCACCGAACTTGGCAACGTTATTACCGGCTATCAGAACATTGTGGAACGTTGGGAAAACCCGCACACCTGTACGCCGGAGGTTTGTCAGGAGCTGAAGGATTACGAGAAAGCGACCGATCAGCAGGTTGTGGACTGGCTCATTCGCTACATAATGACCAACCCGTTTGTATCTCCGGCTGCACGGGTAGGAATGGGGCTGCCAGCCGAAATGCGCAAGAAACCCGTGCCGGTTCCCATACCCGAACAGAAAGTATATGCGGAAATCTCACTGAGAACAAGCGGTCAGGTGGAATTTCGCATCTTCCATACCCCGCAGAGCAAAAAAGCGGGCAAACCTGCCGGAACGAGCGGTTGCGAGTTCTGCTACGGCGCCGGCGAAGGCCTTCGTCCGGAGGAATGCCCCTATCACGAGATTATTACCAAAAGTATCTTTGTCAAGGTGTTCGACAGCGAAGCGTATGACGTACCGCACACCGCCCGCTTCCGCTGGTTCAACAGCAAGGGGGAATTTGGACCCTGGAGCACTGCCTACCGCTTTACGCCGCAACCTGAGATGGTAAGCAAATCCCCCCCCTATCTTATCCCCTAACAGGGTTTGAAACCCTGTTAGGGGTTCGTATATATCCGTAAAGCCCACATGAAGCGTAGCGGAATGTGGGCTTTTTAATGGGACGCCCCATGCAACAAATTTAATATAAACCAATATGGCTAATTTTTCTATCATTGCATTAAAAGTATTACAGGGTAACTCTCCGAACATTCAGAAAATACTCAAAGAAGATTGGTATTTGTTTAATCAATCGTACAAAGTAGAGAAGGATGTATTGAAAAAAAACAAGAACTATCCATTAAAAGATGACTTTTTCAGCATGAATATTTCTATTAGTGCGATAGTTGGCAAAAATGGAAGCGGGAAAGATTCTATTTTAGAAATTGTTTATCGCATGATAAACAATTTTTCTTTTATACTATTAAAAGAGCAACAAAAAAATGGAGCATTTATCGAAGACATTTATGCCGACCTGTATTTTGTTATAGACAATGAACTTGTAACTTTACATTGCAGAGGAAATTTTGTTGGATTTAAAAATAAAGCTGATGAATATGGATTTGATCTTTGTAATGACAAAAATTCTATTCCTCCTGAATTTAAATCATACAAAATAGTAAATGGTATTACGAAGAAGGAATCTATTGAAATAGCTAAAACCTTTTTTTACACCATTGTTACAAACTATTCACTTCAAGCATTTCTTGATACGGATTATAGTGATGAACGAAGCAGACGTTTTGACAAAAAAACAGGAGAATATAAATATGATCCGGCTGCAAGTTGGATTAACAACCTGTTTCATAAAAATGATGGTTATATGACACCAATTGTGCTAAATCCATATAGAGAAAAAGATGATGAGAAAAAAGAACAAATATTAAAATTATCAACAGAACAGCACCTAACCAAACAAAGAATTACAGAAATACTTATTGAATCAAAAAATAGTAATAAACAATTTATTGATGATTACCAATTGAATAGCATTGATTACAGATATGACCCTGAAAAAATATTGCGAAAATTCCCTGACTATGAATCGCCAAATAACCTTCGTAGCGATTTTATAAAGGCGTGGAATCATGTTGACAATCCTGAAACTTATACTTCCATTATTTTGAAAGGATTTGGATATGAAGACACTACACTTTCCGATAACGCACAAGATTATATTACAGATGCTTATATTTATCTTGTTTATAAAACATTACATATTGCATCAATATATCCGAGTTACGACCAATATCGTAAACTTGCTAAAGAAGGTGATTTTAAGACAGAGGTAAAGGATGGTGAAAAAGAGACATTGGAAAGTTTAGTTAAGGCTATTCTAAAAGATAAATCCCACATCACATTGAGAATATCGCAAACTCTCAATTTTATAGAAAAATATGATTTGCAAAAACTAAAAGAATTTAAAAATAAGGAATTTGATTTTACTTACGAAAATTACATTAGCACTTTTAAATCGAAAAAAAACATTAAAAGGGCTATATGAAATAATGAGATTTCTACCACCGCCGTTTTTTGAATATGACATAAAATTAAATAAAACGGAAAAGGGGAAAGTGATACCTGGCACACCAATTCCATTTAAATCAATGAGTTCAGGCGAAAAACAATTTATATACGCAGTCAGCACATTGATATATCATATTAAAAATTTACTGTCTATTGAACAATCGGACAGAGTGAAATATCGACATATTAATTTGATATTAGACGAAGTGGAATTATGCTTTCATCCGGAATATCAACGGCTATTTATTAATAAATTGATTAATACGATTAAGCGAATTGATTTAATTGCAGATTGCGATTTCAACATAATAATGGCTACCCATTCGCCATTTATTTTGTCAGATATTCCAAAATGTAATGTTCTTTTTTTGAAGGAAGGAAAACAGTGTGACGAAATGCAAGAAGATACTTTCGGTGCAAATATTCACAGTTTGTTGCAAAATGCTTTTTTTCTTAATAACGGCGAGATAGATGAAAATCTTTACACAGAAATTAAGTTGGTTAGCGAGCCGTTTATTAGGAGTCAATTACTGAAATTGTACAAAGAACTTGCACCTTGTGAAGCAACAAATAAAGAGATTAAAACATTGAAAGATAAAATCGAAAAACTTGAAAAACAAATCAATGATAAAGATAAAAATTAATGATATAGACCATATTGCTATCAACTTTGTTAAAAGGATAGAATACTCTATACTGAAAAATAAAATAGAAGCAGAAAAATTTTCTGGTGAAAAATTATATGAAAAAATCCATGAGATTTATTTATACAAGCCTGATTTATTAGAGGAGAAGCATGAAGAATTTGAAAAATATCTGGAGGACAATAATATTGACAAATCGGATACGAAAAATACATATTTTGATTATTATATCATGAATTATGAAAAAAATAAATATAGTCATGCTTATTGGTTAATGCGGCAGTTGAATGTCAGAACTTGTCCTTATTGTAATCGACAATATACATTTACTATTGAAGATAAAAGCATTCGTCCTGAATTTGACCATTTTTACCCCAAGTCAGAATATCCATATCTGGCTTTATCATTTTACAATTTAATCCCGTCTTGTCATACTTGTAATCATATAAAAGGAATAAAACCGATAGATATAAATCCATATTTGGGCGAGTTCGGAGATAAATACAAGTTTGAGCTGAAAAAAGATAAAGAAACGGATCTGTCTGTAATTTTAGACAAAAAAAATATTAAAGTAGATTTTTCTTCTGATAATAAAAATATTGAGGTTTTTGGATTAAAAGAACTATACAATCAACATATAGATTATGTCGAAGAAATAATAGACAAAGCACAAGCCTATAATGC
>LBCX01000263.1 GCA_001657575.1 Bacteroidales bacterium Barb4 | reverse complement strand
ATTGTTCTGATTATTGGAAAAGTTACAGGGAATTTATCCCTGCGGAAAAACATTTGCAAACTAAAGCGGAGACATTTACCGTTGAGGGATACAACAGTAGAATCCGGCATTATTTGGCAAGGTTCAAGCGGAAAGGGAAATGTTACAGCAAAGCGGAACACATGATTGAAAAGTCTTTGAATTTATTGTTTTTAAAGCTCAATAATGAATTGACTATATTAAATTAACAATACCATTTATGCTATAAATTATCGCCTGTATGTATTTGCCTTAACCCTTTGCTTTACGTCGGGCTGAAATCTTTTGCCCCTTCGGGGCATCTGCGTAACATCAGTTTTCATAGATGAATTTAAACAAATAAATCCCATATCAATATTTGAACAATTTGAAATGTATCGGGATACAAAATATCCATATAGAAAAATCTTGTGGCATATTCATTCTTAAATAATGCAGATTAATAATTAATAATTATCACAATGAATTTATTCGACGTATATCCCCTATTCAATATAGAGATTGTAAAGGGAAAAGGCTGCAAGGTGTGGGACAAGGAGGGGAATGAATACCTTGACCTGTACGGCGGACATGCCGTTATCTCCGTGGGACACAGTCACCCCGTGTATGTAAAGGCTATCACGGAGCAGGTGAACCGGTTGGGCTTCTATTCCAACTCGGTTATCAACAGTTTGCAGCAGACGCTGGCGGACAAGCTGGGGAAGGCATCGGGCTATGATGATTATGCTTTGTTCCTGATAAACACGGGGGCGGAAGCGAATGAGAATGCGTTGAAGCTGGCTTCTTTCCACAACGGGCGGAAGCGGGTGATTGCATTTAAGAAGTCTTTTCACGGGCGTACTTCCGCCGCTGTCCGCGTGACGGATAATCCGGCTATCATTGCGCCGGTGAATGAGGGGCTGCCTGTCACTTACCTGCCGTTCAACGATGCCGCTCTTGTGGAGGCGGAGTTGAGGAAGGGCGATGTGTCGTCGGTTATCATTGAAGGCATACAGGGAGTGGGGGGCATACGGATGCCTTCCGATGAGTTTATGCAGTCGCTGAGGGGGCTGTGTACGCAGTACGATGTCTGCCTGATTGTCGATGAAATACAGTCCGGCTACGGGCGGAGCGGGAAGTTTTTTGCGCATCAGTATGCCGGCATCCGTCCCGATATGATAACGGTGGCGAAAGGGATTGCCAACGGCTTTCCGATGGCTGCCCTGCTGATCAGTCCGCTGTTCAAGCCGGCTTACGGGATGCTGGGCACTACTTTCGGCGGGAATCATCTGGCGTGTGCGGCGGCGACTGCCGTGCTGGATATTATGGAGGAGGAGAAGCTGATAGACAATGTGAATCGCGTCGGGAGTTTCCTGATGGAAGAGCTTCGCCGACTGCCCGGCATCAAGGAGCTTCGCGGGCGGGGACTGATGATAGGCATTGAGTTTGAAGAGCCTGTCAAGGAGATACGCCGCCGCCTTTTGTTTGAGGAGAAAGTGTTTACCGGTGTGGCGGGGACGAGCACGATCCGCCTGCTGCCTCCCTTGTGTTTGAGTATGGAGGAAGCCACCGACTTTCTGAACCGCTTCGGAAAGCTGTTATAGTATCTAAAACCGGCAATTTCAAGGTTTCCCACCTGCGGGAAGTCATTAGCCACCTGCGGGAAGTCATTTCCCACAGGTGGCTAATCTTTTCCCACAGGCGGGAAGTCATTTCCCACAAGTGGCTAATCTTTTCCCACAGGTGGGAAGTCTTTTCCCTCATGTGGGAAGTCTTTTTCCACCTGTGGGAAGTCATTTCCCACAGGTGGCTAATCTTTTCGCCCAACGTTTTAACCGTTAATTCGGCGGCTTTAAGTATATAATACATCGATTTTTTGTCAAAAAAGCGGGATTGGTTGCTGTTTCGTCTCAACCTTCCGTCATCTCTCTGCGGTAAAATATAAAAAAACACCGGCACACCGGCACGGAAAACACAGTGTCAGCTTTTATTCTGCCATTTTGAAATTAAATAACTGATGTTATGTAGAAGTCTTGCAGGGACTGAAGATTTAAACCCGATGCAAAGCGAAGCGGTACGTTGAGTTTCGGGGCATCTGCGTAACATCAGTTATTTTTCCCCCGTTTTTCTTTTCCCATTCATTTTTTTACATACTTTGCGCCGCCAAAATAAAAGCATCACCATAGTTCTTGTTGAACTATGGTGTTTTTTTCCCATACCGATAATACGGATTAAACAGATCTACATAGATTATTGAAAAGAAAATGAAATAGTGTGGTATTATTAATTAAAAAAAAATTACGTATGAGGAGAAATGTGTGTGTTTCGACAGTTTTGTCGGCAGTTTTATCAGTAGTTCTGTTTGCATCCTGTAATGACCGAGACAATTCGGTCAATAAGGAGACGGAAGATATTGAAGGAAAAATAGCCATAGAGAAAATGGCAGAAAGAGAACGATCGTCGGCGGAATCTATGGCATGGGTAAAAGCAGAAAATGAAAAACAGCGGGGAGCACGTGCTTTAAGTAATAAATTTCAGGAGCATTTTAGGGACAATACAATTCCTGAAGACGAATACCCTGAAAATATTATTTATCCGGAATATTACGCGGGAGACTGGATCAATCAAGAAGACAAAGAAAACAGAAGATGGATAGTGGCTGTAAAGGGAGATACTGCCGTTATTCGGAAGTCTGTTGCAAAAATAATAGGCAGTAATAATTTCATAATCAAATCTGTTACGTATTCATACAAAGATTTGGGAGAACTTCTTCAATATATCAACAAACGTATACATGAAGACAAGAATAAAGAGATCTATGATAATATGAGTGTATGGGGTATTGATACGGAATTAAACGGGATATCCATAGGAATTAAAGATTGTTCCGAGAAAAGAATTTCTGAATTTAAGGAAAATATAATAGACCATCCGACACTTATATTTGAACAACGTGAATTTAGTGATGGTTTAGAGGAGGTGCCTATATCAAAAAGTATGCCCCCATTTTCTTTTTTGGATCAAAATACATATAATCTTTACCCCGGAGAAGAGATTAAGACAGCCAGAAATGGCAAATGGGTATATTCTTCCATCGGATACAGGGCAAAGCAGACAGGAAGGGGTGGAAAAGAAGGATTGGTCGTATCCGGACATGGTGTTGTAACAGGTGAAATTATTTACGACAAAAACAGCAAAGCAATGGGGAAATGTGAAAAGTGGTCTCCTTCCGGTGATTCGGAATCTTCGTTTTGTACATTATATTCGGATTATGTGCCAAGTAATACTATATACTACGGTTCAGGAAAAACTCTTTCTGTCAATACTTATGAACCCCAAAAAGGTAATCATATTAACAAATCCGGGAAATCAACAAATGTTACAGGCGGTCAGATAACTGATATAAACAAACAAATCAACTACAAAGATAAGGAATATCTTGTAGTACAAGCCAAGTACGCAAGTGCCGCCGGAGACAGTGGCGGCATCGTGTACACTGATGATGGAAAAACGGCAGGAATACATTTGGCGTCAGATGCGAATGACTCTTCTCTATCTTATTACATTAAAGCCAATAATATAAATAAAGCCTTGGCTGTTGAAAGATATTGAATTAAAAGAAGTCAAGTTAGTTTGAATAAAACAGTTTGGACACTTTTTTTATAGTCTTTTCCTCTTTCCACAAAAAGAAGAGGGAAAGAAGATAATGATTAAAGTCCCCGCCTGCCAAAAGCAGAGCGGGGATTTTAATTAACTAATGCTACGCAAATGTCCTGTGTGTCTATACTTTTTTTGAGGCAATATCCGATGATTGGCGGCAAACGGATATTTGCCTACTTTTGTGCGGCATATAAAACAACAAAGCCATGCTGACATCCCCGAAATACCTCAACCCCTTTACCGATTTCGGTTTCAAGAAACTGTTCGGTTCCGAAGCCAACAAGGACTTGTTGAAAGACTTCCTGAATGAAGTAATCCGCGAGCAGGGCAAAATCACCGACATACACTATCTAAAAGCGGAACAATTAGGTGCCGGCATAGTGAACCGCCGGGCTATTTTCGATATTTATTGCGAGAATGAACGCGGCGAGAAGTTTATTGTGGAAATGCAAAAGGTCAAGCA